>NZ_JBSGZN010000024.1:0-125975 GCF_053611025.1 Streptomyces sp. NPDC054842 | reverse complement strand
GCCCGGTTACATTCCGAACCCGGAAGCTAAGCCTTACAGCGCCGATGGTACTGCAGGGGGGACCCTGTGGGAGAGTAGGACGCCGCCGAACAAATATTGAAGAAAACCCCCGTACCGGGGATACCGGTACGGGGGTTTTCTGCGTTGTACGTGAATTTCCGCGGCATTACGGTGGCCTGCATGACCCACGTGATCCGCTCCCTGCGCGCCGACGAATGGCCCGCCGTTAAGGCGCTCCGGCTGGCCGCACTCCAGGACCCCGTCGCTCCCATCGCCTTCCTCGAGTCGTACGAGGACGCCGCGGCGCGACCCGACTCGTACTGGCGGGAGCGGACCGCGGGAGCCGCCGAAGGCACGACGGAGCGTCAGCAGTTCGTCGCCGAAGGGCCGGACGGGGAGTGGGCCGGCTCCGTGACCGTGCTCGTCGAGAAGGCCGGGACGCACGATCCCTTCGGGGGCGCCGTCGAGGAGTCCCAGGGGCACGTCGTCGGTGTGTTCGTGCGCGACGGGCACCGCGGCCAGGGGCTGATCGGCGCGCTGCTGGAGGCGGCCCTGGAGTGGTGCTGGGGGCTCGGCCTGGAGCGGGTGCGCCTGTTCGTCCACGAACGCAACTCCCGTGCGGAGGCGGCCTATCGCAAGGCCGGTTTCACACCGACCGGAGCGACGGTCCCCGTGCCGGACAACGCCGAGGAGCGGGAGATCGAGTTCGAGGTCCGGCGGGCCTGACCGGGCGGCGGACCGCTGAGCGGGCGGACGTCCTCAGACCGGCAGGTCGTACTGCGGCCAGCGCGAGCGGCTCTGCTCCTGCGACCGCAGCAGGGCCAGCGTGGGAAGGCCCCGCTCCGCTCCGCCGGTGAGCAGATCCGGGAGCTGGGGGAGCGGAGCGACCGCGGCGACGTCGTCCAGGACGAGCGTGAGTGGTGGGTCGAGGCGACCGGAGGATGACCGTTCGGCCATGCGCCGGCCGCGCTCGACCACGCTTGAGGCGAGGGCCGTCAGGAGCGGCATCGCGCCGGGATTCGCCTTGGGGTCCTCGATGGGTTCACCGACCACATAAAGCGTGCCCCCTTCGTTGACGAAGGAATCCAAGGTGAGTGCATCAGTTCGGTTGGGAGTGCAGGACTCGCGCACGTTCACCGTGAAGAGCGAGGACAGCGCCCTCGCCGTCAACTCCTGGGCGATGTCACGGCGTTCGGGGTGCGAGGTGAGGGCCGCCTCCAGTTCGCCCGCCGAACCCGCGGCGGCCTTCGGGTTGGTGCGCAGGGCCCGTACGGCGTCCTGGACCTGGCTGCCCTGGGCCCAGCGGTGGACGTGGCGGATGGCCTTGCCCTCGACCGCGGCGGCGTGCAGATAGCTGCGGAGGAGCGTTTCCGCGACGTCGGCCATCGCCTGGTCGACCTTCGCGCCCGGGCGTACCGGGGCGAGGAGGGCGGCGGCTCTCGCCCTGGCGGTGTCCCGGTCCTCGCAGCCGGCCGAGGGGGACCAGTGGAGGCGGGCCGGGGTGTCGCACAGGTGCGCCGGGTCGTAGAGCAGGACGGGGCCGAGCTTGGCCCGGGCGTCCTTGGTCTCCGACCAGACGGCCGGGCTGGAGGTGATGACGAGGGCGGCGCCCTCCGCGTCCCGCACCGCCTGGACGGCGAGGGGGTGGCGGGTGTCCGGGGGGCCGAGGAAGACGGGGCTCCGCTGCGGGGGCACCAGGGGAGCCGCCGTGTCCCAGCCGGGGGCGGGTGACTGGGCGAGCGTGGGCGCCGGGAGCGGCTGGGCGGCCTGCGGGGTGAGGGGCTCCGGCGCGGTCTGCTCCAGGGGCCCTGTCGGCCGTTCGGGCCCCGGTGCCGGGTGTTCCCGTCCGGGCGCCGGTTCCGGCCGCTCCAGGGGCTCCGGGGCTTGCTCCCGCGGGGTCTCCTGCGCGGTGGCCGGCTCCGGGAGTCGTGCGGCGCGTCTCGTCGGCTTCGTCGCGCGCCAGCGGGCCACCGTGCCCATGACGAAGACGGTGAGGACCACCAGGATCATCAGCTGGCCGATGAACAGGCCCCAGAAAAGCCCGTAACCGGAGAGCTGGCCGCCCGGGGTGTCCGGCCAGGCGCCGGGGATGTCGTGCGGGCGCGCGATGAGGTGGCGCATGGCCAGCGGCGTACGCCCGAACGTGACGGCGTCCGGCCAGACACCGTGGGCGAACAGGCCGGCGAGGCCCGTCGCCGACCACACCATCAGCGTCATGCCGAGGAGGAACGCGAGGATCCCCACCAGCAGACCGTCGGGAATGCCTCCGTCGCCCTCCGGGCGAGGGGCGCGTTCGTCCCGTCTCATCTCACGCCGCCGTTCTCGCGTCTCGTGCCGGCGTCGTACGCACGCCGTCGCCGGCACCGCTCATGCCGTCGTTCATGCCACCGTGGACTCGGACGAACCGTCGAGGTCGTTCAGATGCTGCTCCATGAACGCCGCGGCCCGCTCCTCGGCCTCCAGTTCCGCGGCGCGCAGGGCGTCGTGGGCGAGGTGGTCCTCGGAGGACTCCGTCATCGCGCGGTCCGTGAACACCAGTGGCCGTTCGGTCTCGGTGATCAGGTGCTTGACCACTTGGACGTTGCCGTTCACGTCCCACACCGCGATGCCCGGGGTCAGACTCGGGATGATCTCGACCGCCCAGCGGGGCAGCCCGAGGACCCGGCCCGTCATCCGTGCCTCGTCCGCCTTCTGGGCGTAGATGGTCCGTGTCGACGCCATCTTCAGGATCGCCGCCGCCTCCTTGGCCGCCGCCCCGTCCACCACGTCGGACAGGTGGTGGACCACCGCCACGAAGGAGAGGCCGAGCCGGCGTCCGAACTTCAGCAGCCGCTGGAACAGCTGGGCGACGAAGGGGCTGTTGATGATGTGCCACGCCTCCTCGACCAGGAAGATGCGCTTCTTGCGGTCGGGCCGGATCCACGTGTGCTCCAGCCACACGCCCACGATGGCCATGAGGATGGGCATCGCGATGGAGTTCCGGTCGATGTGGGACAGGTCGAAGACGATGAGCGGGGCGTCCAGGTCGATGCCGACCGTCGTCGGGCCGTCGAACATGCCGCGCAGGTCACCGTCGACCAGCCGGTCCAGGACCAGCGCGACGTCGAGTCCCCAGGCCCGTACGTCGTCTATGGCGACGTTCATCGCCTCGGCCGACTCCGGTTCGGGGTGGCGCAGTTGCTCGACGATGTCGGTGAGCACCGGCTGGCGCTCGACGATCGTCTCGTTCACGTAGGCGTGCGCGACCTTCAGCGCGAAGCCGGACCGCTCGTCCAGGCCGTGGCCCATCGCGACCTCGATGATCGTCCGGAGCAGCGCGAGCTGCCCGGTCGTGGTGATCGCCGGGTCGAGCGGGTTGAGCCGGATCCCCATGTCCAGGGCGGCCGTGGGGTCGAGCCGGATGGGAGTTATGCCGAGTTCCTCGGCGATGAGGTTCCACTCGCCGACGCCGTCCTCGCCCTGGGCGTCCAGGACGACGACCTGCCGGTCGCGGAACCGCAGCTGGCGCATGACGTACGTCTTCTCCAGCGCCGACTTGCCGTTGCCGGACTCGCCGAGCACCAGCCAATGCGGGGCGGGGAGCTGCTGGCCGTACAGCTGGAAGGGGTCGTAGATGTAGCCCTTGCCGGAGTACACCTCGCGCCCGATGATCACGCCGGAGTCGCCGAGGCCCGGGGCGGCGGTCGGCAGGTAGACCGCCTGGGCCTGGCCCGTCGACGTACGCACCGGCAGGCGGGTCGTCTCGACCTTGCCGAAGAGGAAGGACGTGAAGGCGTCCGTGAGGACGGAGAGCGGATCCCGCATCAGTGCATCAGCCCCTACCTGCGGATTCCGGTGGCGAACGGCAGTGTGTTCACAAAGGCGCGGTGGTGCTCGCGGTCGCACCATTCCAGCTTCAGGTACGACTTGCCGGCCGACGCGCGGATGGTCCGCTTGTCGCGGGCGAGCGCCTCGGGGTTGCGCGAGGAGACCGTGATGTAGCCGACCAGGTTCACGCCGGCGGCACCGCTCGCGAGGTCCTCGCCGCGCTGGTCGAGACGGTTGTGCGAGGCGATGTCGCGCGGGTCCACGGTCCGGTTCATCTTGGCGGCGCGGCTGGCCTCCGCCTCGTCGTTCGTCTTCTCCGTCAGCATCCGCTCGATGGCGACCTCGGTGGGTTCGAGGTCCATCGTGACGGCGACGGTCCGGATGACGTCCGGGGTGTGGACCAGCAGCGGGGCGAGGAAGTTGACGCCGACGGGGGTCATCGGCCACTCCTTCACCCAGGCCGTGGCGTGGCACCAGGGCTCGCGAGTGGAGGACTCCCGGGTCTTCGCCTGGAGGTACGTCGGCTCCATCGCGTCCAGCTCGGCCGGCCAGGCGTTGCGCCTCGTCATCGCCTGGATGTGGTCGATCGGGTGGTCCGGGTCGTACATCGAGTGCACGAGGGAGGCGAGGCGGCCCTGTCCGAGCGGCTGCCGTACGCGGATGTCGGCTTCCTGCAGCCGGGAGCAGATGTCGGTCAGCTCACGCGCCATGACGACGGCGAGCCCCGCGTCCCGGTCGAGCTTCCTGCCGCCGTGCGGCCGGACCGCGCGTGCCATGGCCTGGGCCTCGGCGGCGAGTTCGCGCGAGTAGTGCATGCAGGCGACGAGGTACGCGCGGTGCTGCTCGCTGCTGGTGGACACCATCGACTGGAGCTGCTCGTACGACTGCTGGAGCCAGCCGGGCGCCCGGTCGTCCCCGCGTACGGCGACGTCCTTGGCGTGGGCGTCCGGGTCGGCGGGCAGGGTGCGGGCCAGCATCTGGATCCTGGTGACGAAGCCGTCGCCGTTCGCGACGTGCTTCAGCAGGGTCCCGAAGCGGTCGACGAGGGCCTCCTGGTCCTCGCTGTCCCGCAGGCCGACGCCGGGGCCCTCGATCTCGATCGCGGCGGTGACCGTACGGCGGTCGGCGTGCAGCAGCACGGCGATCTCGTCCGGCCCGAAGGGGGCCGCGAGCCAGCTGATCCGGCCGATGCCCGGCGGGGGACCGACCTCGACCTCGCGTCCGTCGATCCGGACGCCGGCCTCCATGACGTGGGACCGGTAGGCGGTGCCGCGGCGCAGGGAGCGCTTGTAACTCCGGTTGATCTCGAACCACTTGTAGAAGGTCCGCCGCTTGTACGGGACGTACACCGCGGCGAGCGCCAGCAGCGGGAAGCCCATCAGGAGCACGATGCGCAGGGAGAGGACGGGGACGAGCAGTCCGCACATCATGCCCAGGAACGCGCCCACGATGATCAGCGCGATCTCGCCTGACTCACGATTCCGGCCGACGATCGCGTTCGGCCGGGCGCGGCCGATCAGATAAGTACGGCGGGGCGTGACCGGATGGGACACGTGGGACTCGGTCGTCAACGCCCTTCACCTCCCGTGCGGTTGGTACTGCTGTTGCGGGTGTTGCTTGCGTGGGGGGTGTTGGCCGGGCTGGTGCGCGGCGGGGGTGCGGCGGAGGGGACAGATCCGCCGCCTCCCGCGGGCGTACGCGTGCTGTGCGCGGCCACACCGCCGGACGCGGGGTTGGCGGGGCGGGGGGACGACTGGCCGCCGCCTCCACCGCCGCTGTCGGCGCGGGTGCTGTGGGTCTTGATGCCCTGGGCGACGAGGGTGGCCGGCGAGCTCATCACGGCCGCGGCCTTGCCTTCGGCGCCCTGCATGATGCGGTTGTTGCGCGAGTTGGCGATCTCGTCGCCGAAGCCGGGGACGAAGCGGTAGATCATGCCGCTGGCGAAGATCGCCAGAAGGATGATCGCGAGGCCGGAGACGATCGCGGCGAGCGAGTCGGGGCCGCCGTCGGAGGCGAGGGCCCCGGCGAGGCCGAGGACGATCACGATCACCGGCTTCACCAGGATCACCGCGATCATCACGCCCGCCCAGCGGCGGACGTGGCCCCACAGGTTCTTGTCGACGAGTCCCGCGTAGACGACGACGCCGAGGAGGGCACCGACGTACAGCAGGACGGCGCGCAGGTACAGCTCCAGGTACAGGATTCCCGCGGCGACGATCGAGATCAGCGAGACCAGCATCAGCATGATGGGGCCGCCGCCGATGTCGTCGCCCTTGGCGAGGGCCTCGGAGAACGTGCCGAAGAACGCGTCGGTCTGATTGCCGGTCGTCTTCGCCAGCACGTCGCTGACGCCGTCCGTCGCGGAGACGACCGTGTAGAGGATCAGCGGCGTGAAGGCCGACGCGAGCACCGTCAGCCAGAGGAAGCCGACGGCCTCGGACAGCGCGGTGGTGAGCGGGACGCCCCGCACCGCCCTCTTCGCGACCGCGAGCAGCCACAGCAGCAGGGTGAGGATCGTCGACGCGGCGAACACGACGGCGTACTGCTGGAGGAACTTGGGGTTCGTGTAGTCGACGTTGGCCGTCTCCTTCACGGCCTCCGAGAGCTTGTCGACGGTCCAGGAAGCGGCGTCGGCACAGCCCTTGGCCAGGGAGGAGAGGGGGTCGAGCGGGGAGGTGAGATCGGGCCCGTCGGTCCCCCCACGGGTGGTGCCCCCACGCCGGTTGTCACCGCGCTGGCAGTAATCCTTCGCGGGGCCGTGGATCAGGTCGCAAGGGTCGTTGCTCGGAGATGGTGACGGCGTCGGGGCAGCCGCCGCCCGCGCGGCGAAGACGAGGACAGTGCTCTGCACGGCACCGACGGCTGCGGTCAGTTTGAGTACGCGATGGCTAGCGGGCATACGTGAACCCTCCGTACTCCTGGACGACCTTCGCCATGTCGTCGGCGCTGGAGGCCTTTTCGTCGCCGGGGACAGGCGCCGGACCGTCCTTCTGCGAGTGCGTGACGATCTTCCAGTCACCGCCGGTCCATTCGAGCTTCATGGTGATGGTGAACCAGCTGCTCGTGACCGGGTTCGTGGAGCTCTCGCCCGCCAGTCCGAGAAGGCCGCCACACCAGACCTCGACCGTCGCCTTGTCGTTCGAGTACTCGGTGGCCTTGGTGCCGATCGGGCTCGTACGCGAGACGAAGGTGTAGCCCTGAGGTGCGGACCCGTCCTCGTTCAGACCGACGTTCTTGTTGAACTGCGGCGTGTACGCCTTGTCCAGCGTGCTTTCGAAGTCGGTCACGCGGGACGGCGTGATGATGGTCGTCAGGATCACGTCCCGCCTGGACTTGCTGAACATGTCCGCCGACCCCAGGACGACCGCGTAATTCGCCGCCGCGGACTCCGCACCCTGTTGATCGTGCGCGTACCCCGAGGGGATGGCCCCCGTCTTCGACTGCACCGGGCGTTCGCCGGAGGGGGCCGTGGGGGCGGTCTCGGCCTTGTCGCCGCCGCCCGTCCCCGCGGGGGCGTCGTCCTCGCCGCGGTTGGCGAAGGCGATCGCCGCGATGAGCAGGACGACGACACCGACGACGGTGATCAGGCTCCGGGACGAGGACCGGCCCCGCCGGGCACCGCCGTAGACGTCACCGCCCCGGTCCGGCAGCCGCGTCCGGGTCTGCCCGGAGCCGCCGTACCCGCCGTCGTCACCGCGCGAGGTGTCACCGTAACCATGATCGTCACCGAGACTCATACCGCGCACGCCCCCTCGACCTCGTACCGAAACGCCTCGTACCGAAACGCGTAGCAGTACGACGGTAGCCGTGCTGGTTCCCGCGCGGGCGCGGTGTGGTGACTGGACATCAGGGAAACGCAACCTCAGCCGGTGGGCACGACGGACGGGTGGGTCGGAGGGGGCACCGGGCGCGCCCGGCCGGGCCTAGACGGCCATGCCGTAGACGATGGTGAAGAGCGTGCCGAGGGAGCCGATGATGAAGACCCCCGTGAGGCCCGCGATGATGAGGCCCTTGCCCTGCTCGGCGCTGAAGGTGTCGCGCAGCGCCGTCGCGCCGATCCGCTGCTTCGCGGCACCCCAGATCGCGATCCCGAGGCACAGCAGGATGGCGACCGCCATCACGACCTCGATCATCACCTTCGCCTCGTTGCCCAGGCTGCCGAAGGGCCCCCAGTCCGGAGCGATCCCGCCGATGATCGTGGTGATGTCGCCCTTTTCGGCTGCGAAAAGCATGTAAGTCACCGCCCCTTGTGGGTAGTTCTCTCCACCCCCTGCCGCTGCGCAGAGGTCAGCTCATTCTCGCCGACAAAGACGCTGTCGTATGTCGACTTGACGTCATTGGTTGGCGGGTTTCGTACGAATCCCTTGCCTGCCGGCCCGCGGGGCACCCTCTCGGGAGCGCGGGCCGGTGGGCAAGGGGTCGTATGGTCACTCTGTGTATCACGGCAGGTCACGCCGGGCAATGAAGTCGAACCGGGACCTGTCGTGTGGTTCCGTCGTTAACCCCTTTTACGCCTCGGGGGCATCCCGGGGCGGTCCGCGGTGCGGACGGAAACTGACCGGCCCGTTCCGGGCGGTGCCTGTCCGATACAGAGGTTATCTCCGGATCCGGAACGGGGCGACAAGGGGGAGCGGGCGGACCGACGCCCCCTCAGGTCACCGCCGTGGCAAGGACGTCGGCGGTCCTGGCCACCAGCTCGTCGTCCGGGGCGGCGTCCGGCGCCGGTTTCGTGGTGAGGACGGCGAGCACGACGGGGGTGCCGTCCGGGGTCCAGGCGATGCCGACGTCGTTGGCGGTGCCGTGGGAGCCGGTGCCCGTCTTGTCGGCGATGGACCAGTCCGCGGGCAGGCCGGCGTGGAAGCGCTTCGCGCTGGTCGTGTTCCCGAGGAGCCAGGCCGTCAGGCGGGCGCGGTCCGGCCCGCACAGGGCGTCGCCCAGGGTCAGGCGGGCGTAGGTGCGGGCGATGGCCGCCGGGGTGGTGGTGTCCTCCCGGCGCCAGGGCTCCGCCGTGTTCAGCTCCGGCTCCCAGCGGTCCAGGCGGGTCCGTTGGTCCCCGAGCGAGCGGCAGAAGCGGGTGACGGCCGCGGGGCCGCCGAGTTCGCGGAGCAGCAGGTTGGCCGCCAGGTTGTCGCTGTAGCGGATCGCCGCGTCGCACAGCTCGGCGACGGTCATGCCGGCGGCCACGTTCTCGGGTTTGGCCGTGACGGCTCCGCCTCCGGCCGCCCGGACGTCCGCCGCCGTGTAGTGGAGGCGCCGGGCGAGGGTCCCGCCGTGGTGGTCGAGGTCCCGCAGGACGGCGGCGACCGCGAGGGTCTTGAACACCGAGCACATGGGGAAGCGTTCGCCGGCCCGGTGGCCGACGGTCGTCCCGGTCCTCAGGTTGTGGGCGAAAGCGCCCACCCTGGCGCCGTGGCGTTCCTCCAGCCTCCGCAGGCGGGAACGGGCGTCGCGGGTGCCGGGGTCGGCGTGCGCCGAGCCCGCGGTCAGCGCGAGAGCCGCCGTGGTCGTGACCGCGGCGGCCGTGGTGAGCAGGGTGCGGCGGGTTGTCGTCGGTCCTCGGATGGCTCGGTCCTCCTGTACGTGCGCGAAGTGGCCGGTCGCGCCTGCCCGTACGCCTCGTACGTCGGCGTTCCACTTCTCCCGGGTGCAGTGACGACGGTCGCGGGGCCACCGGTTTCACGGAGGCGTACGGGGAGCGGCGGGCCCACCGGGGCGAGCCTGCGGGCGCGGGACCGTCCGTCATGGGTGTACCACGCGTTTGGGGCTTACCAAGGTCCTGTCGCCCCGTGTTCTCCGGGTCGCGGAGATTTTTCCGGGGGCCTGGGTCAGAGTGGACGGGTGATGCGGCGCACCACTCGTCCCGGGAGTCCACGGCGGCACGCTCTGTCCGCCGTGGTCCTGGTGCTGGCCGCCACGACCTCGTCGGTGGCCGCCGCGGACGACGGCGCCGGACCGCTCGGGGTGACCGCGGACGCCCCGGCGACCTGGCCGGCGGCCCGCGTCGGTGCCCTCTTCCGAGGCTCGGGCGGCCTGGCGGGCGGCCACTTCTGCACCGCCTCCGTGGTGCGCAGCGAGGGGCGGAACGTGATCGTCACCGCCGCGCACTGCCTGGACGGCGGCGGCGCGTTCCGGTTCGCGCCCGGCTACCGGGACGGCAGGGCGCCCTACGGCGTCTGGGACGTCGGGAGCACGTACGTCGCCGAGGCGTGGCGGCGGGACCGCGACGAGGACAGCGACCTCGCCTTCGCCGTCGTGGACGACTTGGCGGGGCTGGAGGTCGAGGACGTCGTCGGCGGCAGCCCCCTCGCCACCGGGCAGGCCACCGGGGCGACCGCCGTGACGGTGACCGGGTACCCGAGGTCGCGCGAGGTGCCGATCACGTGCACCGCCCGGCCGACCGCGCGCGGCGGCACCCAGCAGCGCGTGGAGTGCCCCGGCTTCACCGGCGGCACGAGCGGCAGCCCCTGGGTGAACGGCGACGGGCGGGTCGTCGGCGTGATCGGCGGCCACGAGGAGGGCGGGGACACGGCGGACGTCTCCTACAGCGTCGTGCTCGGCGAGCAGGCGTCCGCGCTCCTTCGTACGGCGTCCGCCGGGCGGTGACCCGGCGAGGGGGACGGGCGAGGCGCGAGAGCCTTCCCGTTCGCCGGGAGGCGCGTGAGCCTTCCCGTTCGCCGGGAGGCGCGTGAGCGGCCACTTCCGGGGAAGGGCGAGAGTTGCCTGCTCCTCGGGACGCACGTGGGAGTCGGCGAAACGTTGGTCCTGAGCCGCCGTCACTTCCCGGACTGTGTCGGCCGGATCGCGTCTTCGCTGATTTTGGCGTGTAACCGTCTTGCGTGGCGCAGGGGCCGGGTGCGGGCGGAACGCGACGCCCGGACGCGTCCGCCACGTGCGGTTTCTTCTCGTGCGTGATCATCCCGCGCCGCCGGGGCCGCCTCTACACTGACGTCGGCGGACTCCCATGCGGTGAGGGGCGGTTGACGGTGCGTAAGGCTGGGGTCGTGGCGATCGCCGCCGTCGGGGCGGGGCTCAGCTTCGTGATGCTGCTCGTCGCGGGCGTCTACCTCGTCGCCGGGAACCTCGCCAACGGCGTGGGCGGCGGCTCGGTCGGGCTCGCCAAGGGCGCCGTGCCGGCCGCGTACCAGGACCTCGTGAAGAAGTGGGGCAACCTCTGCGGCGCGATCAACCCCGCGCTGCTGGCCGCCCAGCTGTACCAGGAGAGCGGCTTCAACCCGCGCGCCAAAAGCCCGGCGGCGGCCCAGGGGATAGCGCAGTTCATCCCCGGTACCTGGGCCACGCACGGGATCGACGGCGACGGGGACGGCGACCGGGACGTCTGGGACCCGGCCGACGCGATCCCGTCGGCCGCCAAGTACGACTGCACGCTCGCGAAGTACGTGAAGGACGCCCCGGGGAACCCGACCGAGAACATGCTCGCCGCCTACAACGCGGGCGCGTACGCGGTCATCAAGTACGGAGGTGTGCCGCCGTACAAGGAGACCCGGAACTACGTGAAGACGATCACCACGCTGGAGAAGAGCTTCGCCGCTCCGGTGACCCGGGTCGATCCGTCCGAGCAGGCCGCGGGCGCCATCTACTACGCGCAGAAGAAGCTCGGCACCCCCTATCTGTGGGGTGGCAACGGCACCGCCGACCAGGGCGGGCGCTTCGACTGCTCGGGGCTGACGAAGGCCGCGTACGAGAGTGTCGGCGTGACCCTGCCGCGGGTCGCCAACGACCAGTACAACGCCGGACCGCACCCGAGCCGCGAGGAGCTGCTGCCGGGCGACCTGGTCTTCTTCTCGGACGACCTGACCAACTCGCGGACCATCCGGCACGTGGGCATCTACGTCGGCGGCGGGTACATGATCGACGCGCCGCGCACGGGTGCCGTGATCCGCTTCGACCCGATCGACACCCCCGACTACTTCGGGGCGACCCGGGTGACCGAAGATGGCGCGAAAGCACTCCCGACGGCGGTCTGAAATCCGCCGGAATCCGCCCTCTGAGCTGCGGCGATGGATCTCTCTTCGATAACGTCTGCGTGATCATTCGGTGGAGGGTGGAACGTAGAGAAGGGGAGTGTGCGTTCCTGTTGACGTAGCGCGTGTCCAGACAGAGGAACGCGGTTCACGGGGGTGGCACCGAGCGGCGCACGAGCGTGTGCGGTCGCGGAACAAAGACGACGAAGGGGCCTCAGCGCAATGGCTGGACTCGCCGATTCCGGTTCCAACCCCGACGTCAGCCTGCTCTACGACATCAATGGCCTGGCCAAGGACGCGCCGCACTGGTTCGACCGCGTCATGGAGTTCGTGGGCGAGTACGGCCTGCTGCTCGCCATGGTGCTGCTCGTGCTCTGGTGCTGGTGGACGGTCCGGCGGCGCGGCGGGGAGAGCGCGGCCCCGTCGGTGGCCGCGCTGGTCTGGGCGCCGCTGGCCGCCGGCATCGCCGTCCTGGTGAACGTACCGATAAGGGGTTTCGTCGAGCGCCCGCGGCCCTTCGTGGACCACCGCGGACTGGACGTCCTGGTCTCCGGGAAGAACGACTTCTCGTTCGTCAGCGACCACGCCACCCTCACCATGGCGATGGGCGTCGGCCTCTTCGTCGCCCACCGCAAGTTCGGCCTCGCCGGCATCGGCCTCGCGCTCCTGGAGGGCTTCTGCCGGGTCTACATGGGCGTGCACTACCCGACGGACGTCGTCGGCGGCTTCGCCCTCGGCACCGCCGTCGCCCTGCTGCTCTCGCCGCTCGCCATGGCCCTGCTGACGCCCGTCGTCCGGGCGGTGGAGCGGTCCCCGCGGGCCGGCCGGCTGGTCCGGGCCCGCGGTGCGGTCACCGTCGAGCGGGACGCGATCGTCCCGGGGGCCGCTGTCACGGAGCGGCCCGAGGACCGGGACCTGGCGGCCTGAGAGGCGCCAGGGGCGTCAGAGCGCCTGCGGGAAGGTGAAGAAGCGGTCCGGGTCGTACTGCTTCTTCAGCGCCGTCAGGCGGGGCGCCGCGTCCCCGTAGTACGCCGTGCGCCAGTCGGTGAGGGTCGGGTCCGTGTAGTTCTGGTACGCGGCGCCCGAGGCGTGCCGCGCCATGGCGTGGTGGGCGGTGTCCAGCCAGCCCTGGGCGCTGGTGCCGGAGGTGCCCGCCCGCCACGAGGCGATGTACTGGGCGAGCATCCGGGAGCGGCGGTGGACGAAGGCCGTCGCCGTCGGTGAGACCCGGTTGACGGCTCCGCCGAGCGCGGTGAGCGCGATGCTGCCGGAGCCGCCCCGGACGCCCGCCACCTGGGTCAGGAGCGTCTGCACCCCGGCCGCCGGGATCGAGCGGTCGAAGAAGTCGGAGCGGGCCGCGTAGGTCTCCCGGCCCAGCGCGCCCCGCGGGCTGCGCCCCGGGGTCGAGCCCGGCAGATGGCACTGGGCGTCCTCGGCGAACGCGGAGCAGCCCGCGTACACCTCCATCGACTCCTCGTACGAGCGCCTCTTGAGCGAGACACTGCGGGCCGGGGCGCCGATCCGGTCGGCCAGCCGGTCCACGGCGTTCTGCAGCTCGCCGTACGTGCCGAGGGAGAACGCGGAGACGGAGACCGTGGGGGTGCCGCCCGGGGCGGCCGCGAGGTGGCAGGAGGACCAGATCTCGTCGGGCTGGCCGGGCCCCCACTCCTGCCAGGCCTTCACCACGGCGGCGGCCCTGGACCACGGCCAGGACATGTACGCCGTCACGCACTGGGGTGCCGGACGGGTCCGGAAGCGCAGTTCGGTGACGACGCCGAAGTTGCCGTTGCCCGCGCCCCGCAGGGCCCAGAAGAGGTCCTTGTGCTCGCTCGCGCTCACGGTGAGCCGCTTGCCGTCGGCGGTGACCAGGGTCGCGCCGGTGAGGTTGTCGCAGGTGAGGCCGTACGCCCGGGAGACGACGCCGTGGCCGCCGCCGAGGGTCAGGCCCGAGACGCCGACGGTCGGGCAGGAGCCGGCGGGGATCGTGACGCCCTTCGCGGCCAGCGCCCGGTACACGTCGATCAGCTTGGCCCCGGCGCCGACGACGGCCTCGCCGCCCGAGGCGCGGATCCGGCTCAGCCGGGAGACGTCGACGACGAGACGGCCGTTGCCGGAGGACCAGCCCGCGTACGAGTGGCCGCCGTTGCGGATCGACACCTTCACGCCGTGCGCGCGGGCGTAGGCGAGGGCGGTGCGGATGTCGTCGGTGTGGGACACGTAGGCGACGGCGGCGGGCTTCAGGCTGTCGAAGCGGGTGTTGTAGAGCTGGTGGGCGACGGGCCAGGAGCCGTCGCCCGGGCGTATCAGGGGCCCGTCGAGGTCCCGGGACAGGGCGGTCCAGTTCGCCGCCGCCGCGGCGGCGTGGGTGGCCGGGGAAGCGGTGCGGGACGTGGTGTGCTCCGCCGGGGCGCCGCCGACGCCCGCCCGGTCGTGGCCGCTGCACGCGGTCGTGGCCCCCGCCGTCAGCGCGGCCGTGGCCCCGCCCATGAATGTGCGCCGGTACATGTGTGCCCTCCCGATCGCTCCCGCTCCCCTGGGACGAGACGGGGTGGCGGACCCGCGGGTTCCCTCCGGAACCGTACGCGCGCCGCGGCGAGGGACTTTGATGTCCTTCGCCCCTTTTCGCCCCGTTCCCCGAGGCCGCGCCCCGGAACACTCCTGTCGCCCGGCGCGCTCCCCGCAAACCCCGGGACGGTCCGGGAGGGCGGATCAGCCGGACTCGGCGTGGGCCGCCGCGTCCGTTCTGGCCAGGCTGCGGGCCCTTCTCGCCGGACCGCGCCAGCCGCAGGTGCAGCGGGCCAGACAGAAGCGGCCCTGCTCGACCGTGGTCGTGCGGTGTTCCCGGGAAGCGTCCACCTCGTTCTGCTGCGCCACGCCGACACGTTACCCAAGGCAAGTGAACGGCCGGAGTACGCGTGACGGGGACTGATACCCGTCGTTAACCGGGTCACAGGGGGCCCGTGGACGGATGGACCGGCTTGGGGGTAGGCAGGCGATGGTGGAGCGGGAGCACAGGCGGACCGGACCGGCACTCGTCGCCGTCGTCGCCGCGCTGGGTGTCGCGGTCTGCGGTACGGGGTGTTCGGGCGGCGGGGCGGCCGCCGAGGAGGGGCACACCGGCGCCGACGCCGTCGAGGTGCTGCGGGGGTCGGCCGCCGCCCTGGTGCGGGCGGGCAGCTCCAAGGCCCGTACGTCGATGGAGATGGCCACCGGCGGGACCCGCGTCACCATCCGCGGCGAAGGTGTCTACGACTTCGAAGGGCGCCTGGGCCGACTGAAGGTGATGCTCCCTCAGGACCCGGCGGGCGCTCCCGGTCACCGGCCCATCACCGAACTCCTGGCGCCGGGCGCGCTGTTCATGAAGAACCGGGGCGCCGGGGTGCCCGCCGACAAGTGGGTGCGCGTCGACACGGCCGGCCTCTCCGACGGGAACCTGGTGACGGGCGGGGCCACCGACCCGTTCGCCGCGGCGGAGTTGCTGCGCGGGACGCGCACGGCGGCGTACGTCGGACGGACCGAGGTCGCGGGCACCCCGGTCCGGCACTACCGCGGCACCGCCGACCTGGCCGTCGCCGCGAAGGCGGCCTCCGACGGACACCGGCAGGCGCTGAAGGCGGCGGCGAAAGGGTTCGCCACCGTCCGGGTCCCCTTCGACGCCTACCTCGACGACGAGGGGCGCATCCGCAAGGTCCGGCACCGCTTCAGCTTCGTGAACGGCGTCCGCGAGGACTCGGTCGCGGTCGCCTCGACGACCCTGCTGTACGCCTTCGGGACCCCGGTGGACGTGAGGCTCCCCGGGTCCGCCGACATCTTCGCGGGCCGGATCGCCGAGCCGTAGGGCATCGTGGAGGGGCGGGAGAGGCCGGAATGCGCGGGGCCGGAAATGGTCCGTTGGTGCCATGCGCGTCGTGTAGGCCGCTCCCTACTCTAGGAAGCCGGTGACGGCAGGAAGAGGTGAGGTACGTGGCTCCGGTCGGCGGTACGGCGGTTCAGGACCACGTGGCCCTCGCCGAGATCGAGCTGTGCGGAGACCTGATCATCGCGGCCTCGGCCGCCGACGAGGACCGGCTGAGCCTCGAGAGCATCGACGCGGTGCTGAAAGTGGCCGAGGAACGCGCCTCCGGCGAGGACGCGCACTCTTAGGCGGCGTCCGCGACCTGGGCGGTGCCGCCGAGGTAGTGCGGGGCACGGCGCCGGCCCTCCCGGGCGCGGCACGGTCCGCGCCCCTCTTCGGTCCTTCCCTCGCCCGTCCCGCCCCTCGGGTCCCGCTCCGGGGCGACGGCGCCGCGGCTCAGGTGCGCAGCAGGCGGCCGATGGCCTTCGTGGCCTCCTCGACCTTCGCGTCGATCTCGGCGCCGCCCTTCACGGCGGCGTCCGCGACGCAGTGGCGCAGGTGCTCCTCCAGGAGCTGGAGCGCGAAGGACTGGAGGGCCTTGGTGGAGGCCGAGACCTGGGTGAGTATGTCGATGCAGTAGACGTCCTCGTCGACCATGCGCTGGAGGCCGCGGATCTGGCCCTCGATCCGGCGCAGCCGCTTCAGGTGCTCGTCCTTCTGCTTGTGGTACCCGTGCACGCCCCGGTCGTGGTCGGTCAGGGTGTCCTCGGGCTGGCCGGAGGGCGCCGTCGCGCCGGCCTCGGTGGTCGTCATCGCGTCCTCCTGTGGATCCGGCGGCAAACCCGTCCGGTTCGCCGGTTACATATACCCCTGGTAGGTATATGGTATCGAACTTCGCGGGGTATGTGGCCCTTGCCCGGCGCCGGGACCGGGACCCCGTGCCGACCACTGTGCCCGATGGGCGACACTGGGGGACGGCCGGTTAGCCGTGGCCGGATGATGCGCCTAGCATCAGCCTGACCGAAACAAAAGGACCCCGAGGACCCCACGTGCGCTTTCGTCTGACCCCCAGGGAGACGAGCTTCTACGACATGTTCGCCGCATCCGCGGACAACATCGTCACGGGCTCGAAGCTCCTCATGGAACTGCTCGGGGCGGACTCCTCCGCCCGGGCCGAGATCGCAGAGCGTATGCGGGCCGCGGAACACGCCGGTGACGACGCCACGCACGCGATCTTCCACCAGCTGAACTCCTCGTTCATCACGCCGTTCGACCGCGAGGACATCTACAACCTCGCCTCGTCCCTCGACGACATCATGGACTTCATGGAGGAGGCCGTCGACCTGGTCGTGCTCTACCAGGTCGAGGAGCTCCCCAAGGGCGTGGAGCAGCAGATCGAGGTGCTGGCCCGGGCGGCGGAACTGACCGCCGAGGCCATGCCCAACCTGCGGACCATGGACAACCTGACCGAGTACTGGATCGAGGTCAACCGCCTCGAGAACCAGGCCGACCAGATCCACCGCAAGCTGCTCGCCCAGCTCTTCAACGGCAAGTACGAGGCCATCGAGGTGCTGAAGCTCAAGCAGATCGTGGACGTCCTGGAGGAAGCGGCGGACGCGTTCGAGCACGTGGCGAACACGGTGGAGACCATCGCCGTCAAGGAGTCCTGACCTCTTCATGGACACCTTCGCGCTGATCGTGACCATCGGGGTCGCGCTCGGATTCACGTACACGAACGGCTTTCACGACTCGGCGAACGCCATCGCCACGTCGGTCTCCACGCGGGCGCTGACCCCGCGGGCCGCGCTCGCCATGGCCGCCGTGATGAACCTCGCGGGCGCCTTCCTCGGCAGCGGGGTCGCGCACACCGTCAGCAAGGGCCTGATCGAGACGCCCGAGGGCTCGAAGGGGATGGGCATCCTCTTCGCGGCGCTCATCGGCGCCATCGCCTGGAACCTGATCACCTGGTACTTCGGGCTGCCGTCGTCCTCGTCCCACGCCCTGTTCGGCGGCCTGGTGGGCGCCGCGCTGGCGGGCGGCACCGGAGTCATCTGGTCCGGCGTCCTGGACAAGGTCGTCATCCCGATGTTCATCTCACCGGTGGTCGGCCTGATCGCCGGTTATCTGGTGATGTGCGCGATCATGTGGCTGTTCCGCCGGTCCAACCCGCACAAGGCCAAGCGCGGTTTCCGGATCGCGCAGACGGTCTCGGCGGCCGGCATGGCGCTCGGGCACGGTCTGCAGGACGCCCAGAAGACGATGGGCATCGTCGTGATGGCCCTCGTCATCGGCGACGTGCAGGGCGCGGACGACCCGATCCCGGTCTGGGTGAAGATCGCCTGCGCCGTGATGCTGTCGCTCGGTACGTACGCCGGCGGCTGGCGGATCATGCGGACGCTGGGACGCAAGATCATCGAGCTGGACCCGCCGCAGGGCTTCGCCGCCGAGACGACGGGGGCGTCGATCATGTTCGCCACCGCGTTCCTCTTCAAGGCGCCGATCTCGACCACGCACGTCATCACCTCCGCGATCATGGGCGTCGGCGCGACGAAGCGCGTCAACGCCGTGCGGTGGGGCGTCGCCAAGAACATCATCCTGGGATGGTTCATCACCATGCCGGCGGCCGGTGTCATGGCCGCGGTGAGCTTCTGGATCGTGAACGTGGCGGTGCTGTAGCGCCACGGAGGAAGGGGCGGCACAGGCGGATACCGCCGGTGCCGCCCCTTTCGCGTGCCCTTCCGTTTCCCGTGCCCTGTCGTCCCGGTCGCGGGCTGCGCACCCGCGCCCCCGGCGCGCTTCTCGCTCGTCCTGCTCCGCAAGTGGGAAGCGGGCCTTCCCCCGGAGCGGGAAGCGGGCGCTCCCCTCAAGCGGGGAAGCGGGCCTTCCTCTGCGACCGAAAGCCGGCGCTCCCCTGGAGCGGACAGCGGGCGCTCCCCATGGAACAGGAAGCGGGCCCTCCCCCGGATCAGGGGAGGGCCCGCTTCTTTGTCCTCGCGGTGGCACCGCCATGCAGCACCGCGAGGGGCTGGGGGAGGAGGTCCGGCTCAGCCGAAGCGGCCGGAGATGTAGTCCTCGGTGGCCTGGACGGACGGGTTGGAGAAGATCCGCTCCGTGTCGTCTATCTCGATCAGCTTGCCGGGGCGGCCGACCGCGGCCAGGTTGAAGAAGGCGGTGCGGTCGGAGACGCGGGCGGCCTGCTGCATGTTGTGCGTCACGATGACGATCGTGAAGCGCTCCTTGAGCTCCCCGATCAGGTCCTCGATGGCGAGGGTGGAGATCGGGTCGAGGGCCGAGCAGGGCTCGTCCATCAGCAGGACCTGGGGCTCGACCGCGATGGCGCGGGCGATGCACAGACGCTGCTGCTGGCCGCCGGACAGGCCCGAGCCGGGCTTGTTGAGGCGGTCCTTGACCTCGTTCCAGAGGTTCGCGCCCTTGAGGGACTTCTCCACGACGTCGTTCAGCTCGGACTTCTTGTACGAACCGTTCAGGCGCAGGCCCGCCGCCACGTTGTCGAAGATCGACATGGTGGGGAAGGGGTTGGGGCGCTGGAAGACCATGCCGACGGTGCGGCGCACGGCGACGGGGTCGATGCCCTGTCCGTACAGGTCCTCGTCGTCCAGGAGGACCTTGCCCTCGACGCGGCCGCCGGGGGTGACCTCGTGCATGCGGTTCAGCGTGCGCAGGAAGGTCGACTTGCCGCAGCCGGAGGGGCCGATGAAGGCCGTCACCGAGCGCGGCTCGACCGTCATCGAGATGTCTTCGATCGCCTTGTGGGCGCTGTAGTAGGCGGTCAGCCCGCTTACGTCGATTCGCTTGGCCATGTGGATCACTGCTTCTTTCGAAAGGTTCGGGTCGCTGATGGCCGCGTCAGCGGCCCGTCTTCGGGGCCTTCCAGCGGGCGATGCCGCGGGCCGCGAGGTTCAGGATCATGACGAAGGCGATGAGGGCGAGTGCCGCCGCCCAGGCCCGGTCGTAGGCCGCGCCGGAACCGGCGCTGTTCGCGTACTGCTGGTAGATGTACAGCGGCAGCGAGGCCTGCGGGTCCTTGAAGGGGTTGCTGTTGATGAATCCAGTACCCCACACCAGCAGCAGTACGGGCGCGGTCTCACCCGTGATGCGCGCCACGGCGAGCATCACACCGGTGATGATGCCGCCGATGGAGGTCGGCAGGACCACCTTGATGATGGTGCGCCATTTCGGCACGCCGAGCGCCAGGGAGGCCTCGCGCAGCTCGTTCGGGACGAGCTTGAGCATCTCCTCCGTGGAACGGACCACCACGGGCATCATCAGGATCGCCAGGGCGAGCGAACCGGCGAAGCCGGAGTAGCCCATGTCCAGGATGAGGATCCAGAAGCTGAGGACGAAGAGGCCGGCGACGATCGACGGGATGCCCGTCATGACGTCGACGAAGAAGGTGACGGCCTTGGCGAGCCCGCCCCGCCCGTACTCGACCAGGTAGATCGCGGTGAGGACACCGACCGGCACGGCGATCAGGGTGGCGATGCCGACCTGCTCCAGGGTGCCGAGGATGGCGTGGTAGATACCGCCGCCGGGCTCGGTGTCGGCGACCACACCCATCGAGTGGGTCAGGAAGTAGACGTCGAAGACCTTGATGCCGCGCTTGACGGTCTCCCAGATCAGGGAGGCCAGCGGGATGACGGCGATCAGGAAGCAGACCCAGACCAGGCTGGTGGCGACGCGGTCCTTGGCCTGCCGGCGGCCCTCGACGCGCGCCGCGATGGCGTACGTGCCGAACACGAACAGGAGCGCGGCGATCAGGCCCCACTGGACGCGGCTGTCGAGGCCGCCTGCCAGGCCGATGACCACCGCGAGGACGACGGAGCCCACGGCGATCCCCCACGGGGACCACTTCGGCAGCTGCGCGCCGCGCAGGCTGCTGGGGCGCTTGTCGGTGACGGGTGCGTGGCTCATGCGTTGGCCCCCGAGTACTCCTTGCGGCGGTTGATGATCATGCGCGCCGCGCCGTTGACCAGCAGGGTGATGACGAACAGGACGAGACCGGAGGCGATGAGCGCGTCCTGTCCCAGTTCGGTGGCCTCGCTGAACTTGCTCGCGATGTTCTGTGCGAAGGTGCCGCCGCCCGGGTCGAGCAGGCTGGCGTTGATGTCGAAGGTCGGGGAGAGGACCGTGGCGACGGCCATCGTCTCGCCGAGCGCGCGGCCGAGGCCCAGCATCGAGGCGGAGATCACGCCGGAGCGGCCGAAGGGCAGCACCGACATGCGGATGACCTCCCAGCGCGTGGCGCCGAGGGCCAGCGCGGCCTCCTCGTGCATCTGCGGGACCTGGCGGAAGACCTCACGGCTCACGTTCGTGATGATCGGCAGGATCATGATCGCGAGCAGGATGCCGACGGTGAGCATCGAGCGCGGGGCGCCGCCCTGCCACTCGAAGACGCCGGTCCAGCCGAAGTAGTGGTCGAGCCAGCCGAAGAGGCCGTTCATGTGCGGCACCAGGACGAGGGCGCCCCACAGGCCGTACACGATGGACGGCACGGCGGCGAGCAGGTCGATCACGTACGCGATGGTCCCGCCGAACTTGCGCGGCGCGTAGTGCGTGATGAACAGCGCGATGCCGACCGCGACCGGGACCGCGAGCGCCATGGCGATGATCGCCGAGACGACCGTGCCGAAGGCGAGGACCGCGATGCCGAAGTACGGCGGCGTGACGTTGGTGTTCCACTCGAAGGTGGTGAAGAAGTTGGCGTCGTCCTTGCTGATCGCAATGGACGCGCGGTAGGTGAGGAAGGCCGCGATGGCGGCCATGATCACCAGGAGGAAGATGCCGGACCCGCGGGAGAAGCCGAGGAAGATCCGGTCTCCGGGGCGGGTGGCACCGCGGGCGGCATTCTTCTGCTCGGCCGCGGAAGGCTGGGGGGCAGGAGGCGGTGCCTCTGCGGTACGTGTCGATATGTCCATCAGGATTCTCCGGTCTGCGGAGCCGGTTCGGGTGGCGGCTCCAGGCGGCGGTGCACCGGACGGTGCGGCCCGCCTCGGGGAGGCGGGCCGCACACTCAGGTCAGCTCAGGCCCGCGATGGTCTCGCGGACCTTCGTGATGATCTCGTCGGGGATCGGGGCGTACTTGGCGTCGGTCAGCTGCTGCTGGCCCTGCTCGCTCGCGATGTAGGTGAGGAAGGACTTGGTGGCGGCCAGGGTGTCGGCCTTGTTGCCCTTCTCGCAGACGATCTCGTAGGTGACCAGGGTGAGCGGGTAGGCGCCCTCCTCGGTCGGCTTGTAGTTCAGCTCCAGCGCCAGGTCCTTGCCGGTGCCGGCGACCTTGGCGGTGGCGATCGCCTTGGTGGCGTTCTCCACGGTGGCCTTGACGGGCTCGGCGGCCTCGGTCTTGATGTCGACCGTGCTGATGCCGTCACCGGCGTACGAGAGCTCGAAGTACGAGATGGCGCCCTCGGTCTGCTTGACCTGCTGGGCCAGGCCGGAGGAGCCCTGAGCGGACTGGCCGCCCTTGGCCTGCCAGGCCTTGCCGCCCTCGTACTTCCAGTCGGAGGGGGCGACGGCCTTCAGGTACTTGGTGAAGTTGTCCGTGGTGCCGGAGTCGTCCGAGCGGTGGAACGTCTGGATCTTGGTGCTCGGGAGCTTGGCGTCGGCGTTCAGCTTGGCGATCGCCTCGTCGTTCCACTTGGTGATCTTGCCGTCGAAGATCTTGGCCAGCGTGGCGGCGTCCAGCGTCAGGCTGTCGACGCCCGGGACGTTGTAGCCGACCGCGATCGGGCCGCCGACCATCGGCAGGTCGATGGCCGCGTTGTTGTCGCAGGCCTTCTTGGCCGCGGTGACCTCTTCGGGCTTCAGCGGCGAGTCGGAGCCCGCGAAGGCCGTCTGGCCCTGGGTGAACGCCGTGATGCCGGCGCCCGAACCCGTCGGGTTGTAGTTGATCTGCACGCCCTTGCAGGAGGCCGAGTACGCCTTGATCCAGGCGTCGATCGCGTTCTTCTGCGCGGAGGACCCGGAGGCCTGGAGCTGGCCCTTGGCGTCGTCACACTTGATGGCGCTGTTGCCGGCCGTGGCCGAGGAGCTGCCCTCGTTGCTCTTGCCGGTGTCGTCCGAGCCGCACGCCGTGAGGGCCAGGGCGCCGGAGACGGCGACAGCACCGAGGGAGAGGGCGCGAAGCCGGTTCTTGCGCTGAAGCTTCACTTTCGGGAGTTCCTTCCAGGAGCCGCCTACTGCTGGCGGCGCGCGAGATCGGTGTCATGCGGGCACCGCTTCCAGGAAGCGGTCCGCACCGGGTAAGGCCGAAATTAGGCAGAACAGGTGAAGCCGCCGACTGGCGTGAGTGAACGGGGGGTGAACCCCTGAGGGCGGTGCGGTGAGGTCACGGAACGCTTACGTCGAGGACACGGGTCGGTTTCGGACAACTCGGGTGACTCCGGTCGCCGCGGAAACACTAGGCAACCGGACACCGACATCCGGGTTTCCACGCTCGCCGGCGGCCGTGCGGGGGCCCGGATACCTCCGCCTGCCGTACGTCCGTGCGGTCGCCCCGGCTCGCGGAGCGCCGCCGCCCGGTGTACGGACCCGGCCGTCTCCGCGCCCGGGTACCCCCGTCCGGCGTACCCGCACGGCCGTCCGGGTGCCCGGGTGCCCGGGCGCCCCCGGGCCGGCGCGACGGCAGGGGCGCCGGCCGGGCTCAGGTCAGGTGCAGCGCGGAGAGCAGGGCGTCGACCAGGTCGCGGTCGCGGGGCTGCGTCAGGCGGGCGCGGGCCTCCGCGGGGGAGAGCCACAGGATCCGGTCGACCTCGCGGTTCGGCGTGAAGCCGCCGGCCCGTGCCTCGGCGGCCCAGTAGCGGACCTCCTTGGGACGGCCGCCGGCGACGTAGCGCAGGACGGGCAGGGCGGCGCCGGGCTCGGCCGCGTAGCCCGTCTCCTCCTCGACCTCGCGCAACGCGCCGGCGAGGGGGTCCTCACCCGGCTTCAGCTTGCCCTTCGGGTGGGACCAGTCGTCGTACTTGGGCCGGTGGACCAGACAGAGCCGCAGGTCGCCGGTGCCGGGGAAACGGCGCCAGAGCACGCAGCCCGCCGCCCGGATCGTGGTGTCGGTCATGCGTCACGGCCTCCTCCCGCCCCGCTCCGGCCGGAGCCGGCCGTGCGTGGCTCGATCGCGCGGTCAGGCGGTGCCCACCGCGGCCTTCTGCCAGGACTGCTGGAACGCGAACCTGGCCGCCTCGACCTCGTGCCGCTGGTCGGCGTGGAGCACGCCGAGGGCGTACGCCGTCGCCGGGGCGATGCGCGGGGTGCGGGCCGCCGACGCGGCGGCCGAGGCCGCCTCCGCCGCGTCCCGGTGCTGGTTCAGGGCCCGGCCCGCGTTCAGCAGGCGGACGTCCAGGGGTCCCTCGCCGCCGTGCAGCACCTCACGCGCGTAGCGGTGCAGCCGCAGCAGCAGGCGGACCTGGTGCCAGGGCGCGTCCTGCGGCTGGGGCGCCGTGTCGGCGGAGAGTCCGTGCACGAGGGCCTCGGCGTTGTAGGGGTGGCCCGCCGTGATGAGGGGCAGGGCGGTGACCGCGTCGCACAGGCGGTCCTCGGCGGCGGCGGCCGGGCGGCGCAGGTCGGCGGAGGCCGCGCCGGGGGTGAGGGGGACCTCGCTGGCGAGGACGGCGACGCTGTCGGCGACCGCGTGGAAGCGGCTCGACCCGAGTGCCTGGAGGGCCGCCGAGTGGGCGCGCGTCCGGGCGAGGGTCAGCTGCCGTTCCAGCAGGGCGCCCGCCTTCGCGGCGCCCACGGTGAGGTGGCCGCGGTCCGGGAGCCCGGGGGCCGGCAGGGCCGGGCCCGTGCCGGCCGCCCCGTCCGCCGCGGCGAGCCGGCCGGCCGCGGCGGGGGCCGTCCGGCCGGCGGAGGAGGCGGACTGGGTGGGGAAGGCCACGGACCCGGACAGCCGGTGCAGGGCCAGCAGCAGGCGCTCCAGCCGGGCCGCGTACGCGTGCTCGCGGGCCAGCGTGCCGGACAGCCAGGCCAGTTCGGGCCGCATGGACTCCGACCACTCGGCGTCGAGCAGCGGCCGGAAGGTGTGGAGGGTGCCGCTGATGCGGCGGGCCGAGCGGCGCAGGGCGCGCGCCGCGTCGACGGTCTCCTGCGAACCGTTGCCCCCGGGCCTGGGCTTGGCCCGCGCGGCGGGGCCGCCGTCCCCGCCCGCCTCGCGGTGCTGCCGCAGCGAGCGCAGGAACTCCGTGGCCTGGGCCCGCAGATAACCCGCGAGTGCCTCCCCGGTGGGTGCGCCCCGCAGCTCTTCGAGGTCCCCGCCGGACGGGGCCCGCCCTGCGGAGGGCCCCGCGGTGGGGCCCGTGGGGTCAAGGTGTCGCTGTGCCACGCCGGCGCCTCCGGGCGTCTATGAGCATCTCCTGGACGTTGCGCAGGGGCTGGCCGTCCGCGTCGGTCGCGTGCCGGGTCCACTCGCCGTCGGGGCCCAGGTGCCAGGAGGAGGTCGTGTCGGACATGCCGGTCTCCAGCAGCCGGTTCAGGGCGGCCCGGTGGGCCGGGTCGGTGACCCTGACCAGCGCCTCGATACGGCGGTCGAGGTTGCGGTGCATCATGTCGGCGCTGCCGATCCACACCTCGGGCTCGCCGCCGTTGCCGAAGCCGAAGACCCGGGAGTGTTCCAGGAAGCGCCCGAGTATGGAGCGGACGCGGATGTTCTCGGACAGGCCGGTGACGCCCGGGCGGACGGCGCAGATGCCGCGCACCCACACGTCGACGGGGACGCCGGCCTGCGAGGCGCGGTACAGGGCGTCGATGATCGCCTCGTCCACCATCGAGTTGACCTTGATGCGGACGTGGGCGGGACGTCCGGCGTTGTGGTGCTGGACCTCCTTGTTGATCCGCGAGATCAGGCCGTCGCGCAGGGACTTGGGGGCGACGAGCAGACGGCGGTAGGTCTCCCGGCGGGAGTAGCCCGAGAGCCGGTTGAAGAGGTCCGAGAGGTCCGCGCCGACCTGCGGGTCGGCGGTGAGCAGGCCGAGGTCCTCGTAGAGCCGGGCCGTCTTCGGGTGGTAGTTGCCGGTGCCCACGTGGGAGTAGCGGCGCAGCGTGTCGCCCTCCTGACGGACCACGAGGGAGAGCTTGCAGTGCGTCTTGAGGCCGACGAGCCCGTAGACCACGTGGCAGCCCGACTCCTCCAGCTTGCGGGCCCACTTGATGTTGGCCTGCTCGTCGAAGCGGGCCTTGATCTCCACCAGGACGAGGACCTGCTTGCCGGACTCGGCCGCGTCTATCAGCGCGTCCACGATGGGCGAGTCGCCGGAGGTCCGGTACAGCGTCTGCTTGATCGCCAGCACGTCCGGGTCGCCGGCCGCCTGCTCCAGGAACGCCTGCACGGAGGTGGAGAAGGAGTCGTACGGGTGGTGCAGCAGGACGTCGCGCTCGCGCAGGGCGGCGAAGATGTCGGGCGCGGACGCCGACTCGACCTCCGCGAGGTCGCGGTGGGTGCCGGCGATGAACTTCTGGTACTTCAGCTCGGGCCGGTCGAGGTGGCTGATGCCGAAGAGGCCGGTGAGGTCCAGGGGACCCGGCAGCGGATACACCTCGGCCTCGCTGATCTTCAGCTCCCGGACGAGGAGGTCGAGCACGTACCGGTCGATCGACTCCTCGACCTCCAGGCGCACCGGCGGCCCGAAGCGGCGCCGCATCAGCTCCTTCTCCAGGGCCTGGAGGAGGTTCTCGGTGTCGTCCTCCTCGACCTCCAGGTCCTCGTTGCGGGTGAGGCGGAAGGTGTGGTGCTCCAGGACCTCCATGCCCGGGAACAGCTCCTCCAGGTGCGCGGCGATGACGTCCTCGATGGGGACGTAGCGGTCCGGGGAGGCCTCCAGGAAGCGGGAGAGCAGCGGCGGGACCTTGACGCGCGCGAAGTGGCGGTGGCCGCTGACCGGGTTCCGTACCACGACCGCGAGGTTCAGGGAGAGGCCCGAGATGTACGGGAAGGGGTGCGCGGGGTCGACCGCCAGCGGGGTCAGGACCGGGAAGATCTGGTGCCGGAAGAGCGTGAAGAGGCGGGCCTGCTCCTTCTCGGTCAGCTCGTTCCAGCGGACCAGGTGGATGCCCTCCTCGGCCAGCGCGGGGGCGACGTCCTCCTGGTAGCAGGCCGCGTGCCGGGCCATGAGCTCGCGCGAGCGGGCCCAGATCATCTCCAGCACCTCGCGGGGCTGGAGGCCGGAGGCGGAGCGGGTGGCGACGCCGGTGGCGATGCGGCGCTTGAGTCCCGCCACCCGGACCATGAAGAACTCGTCCAGGTTGCTCGCGAAGATCGCCAGGAAGTTCGCGCGTTCCAGCAGGGGCGTGTTCGGGTCCTCGGCGAGTTCGAGCACCCGCTCGTTGAACGCCAGCCAGCTGCGCTCCCGGTCCAGGAAGCGGCCCTGGGGCAGCTGGACCCCGTCCTGCACGGTGTCCTCGTACACGTCGAGGTCGGCGTCGAGGTCCGGCTCGAGGTCGGAGACGTTGGCCGCCACGGTGTGGGGCCGGTGCGCGGCGATGGAGCCCACGGAGGGCTGCGGGTGCTGGACCTGTGCCTGGGCGCTGGGCTGCTTCATGGACCCATTGTTCCGCGCCAGGGGCGTGACGGGCGCGTCGGAGAGGGCGGGCGGGAGCGTCAGGGCGAAACGGCCGCTCCCCCCGGTCTTCCCGTTCTCCGGCGGAGGTGAGGGCTCGGGCACGGCGGGGTTCATTCGGTGAGGGTCGCAAGCCCGTCTGAATCGATGGTTACGGCGACATGACGTGCGGGCTATCGGGGGGCGGCTCCCGGGCGTCCGGGGCGGCGTCGGGGGCCCCGGGAGCCCGGGCGCGTCCCACCCCCGTGGGGACGCACCCGGGCGGGACTCAGGCCGTCCGGCGCCTCAGCAGGGCGTACGACCAGGCGACCGCGAGGGCGGCGACCGCGAGGACGGTCCCGGACTCCACGAGCTGGAGCGGCGATGCATGGGATGCGGGGTGGTAGGTGACCCAGAAGTCGGCGATGCCCTTGTCCGTCATGCAGTGCCTGAGCCGGGCCGGGTCGCCGAACTGCGTACAGGCGTCGCCGCCGACGCGGGCGCCGTCCACGGTGGTCACGCCGTGTTCCAGGACCTGGACGCTCTCGGGCGGGTCGAGTGCTCGCCTGCCGGTGAGCGTCTCGGTGGGCCACAGGCTCGCGCGGTTGACGTTGCCGAGGACGTACACCGTGAGCAGGGCGCCGAAGGAGGCGGCCAGGGCGGGGAGTGCACGGCGCGTCAGCAGGCCCGCGAGGGCGCCGAGGGCCAGGCCGCACAGGGCGTAGGCGGGGGTCACGACGCCGTTGGCGCGGAAGGTGTCCGCGTCGTACCAGCTGCTCCAGAGCACCTCCCGGCCGTCCTCCCACACCCACCGGTGCAGCGCCACGAGGAGAGCGGTGCCGGCGGTGACGAGCAGGGCCGGGACGGCGAGCTTGGCGGTCAGCCAGCGGGCCGGGGTGACCGACTGGGTCCAGGCGAGCTGCGCGGTGCCGCTCTCCAGTTCGCGCGCGGTCAGGGTCGCGCCCGCCCAGACGGCGATCAGCAGGGGCAGGTAGGAGATCGTGAGGGTGCTGAGTCCGACGGCCCAGGAGTTCTGGCTCCACCACGGGCCGGAGACCGTGTCGCAGAAGTCCGTCCCCACGAGGCAGTCGGAGCGGGACTCCGCGAGGGCCTGTTCGAAGCCGGGGCCGTGCGCCCACAGCAGCGCCGCGGACACCACGAGGACCAGCCCCAGCCAGACCCGCAGGGCGGGCCGGTGCAGCCGCAGCACGGCCCAGGACAGGCCGTGCAGGGGGGCGGGCCCGCTCATCCGGCGGTCTCCGTGGCGCGGGCACCCTCGGTACGCCGCTTCAGCACCCGGAAGGCGGCCAGGGCGGTGAGCGCCGTGAGGGCGAGGGCGGCGGCGGTCGCCGTGAGCTGGAGGGGCCAGTAGTGGGAGGCGGGCTGCACGTCGCTGTAGAAGGCGGTGAGGTGGAGCCGCTCGAAGGTGCCGGCGCAGGCCTTGGCGGGATTCCAGGCGAGGGCGCAGCCGGGCTGGGGCAGCTGGGCTCCGGAGGAGTCGAGGACGCCGCGGTCGGTGGCGAGCCCGCCGTACCAGGGGCCCTGCCGGAGGGAGGTGGTCCGGGTGACCGGCGGCCAGAAGAAGGCGCGGTAGCCGTTGAGCGCGTACCAGAGGAGTCCGGTGGCCGCGACGGTGACGGCGAGGGCGGCCAGGGAGCGGCGCAGCAGCAGTCCGGCGAGGGCGCCCGCGGCCAGGGCGAACAGGGAGAGCGCCACCGTGGTCGGGCCGTTCGCCTGGAAGACCAGGATGTCGTGCCAGGCGAGGCCGTTGCCCCCTTGTCCGGCGTCCCACATGAGGTGGTGCAGTACGACCAGGAGGGCGGTCCCCGAGCCGACGAGGAGTGCCGGGACGGTGAGTTTGGCCGCCAGCCAGCGGGCGGGGGAGACCGACTGGGCCCAGGCGAGCTGCGCGGTGCCGTTCTCCAGCTCGCGGGCGGTGAGTGCGGCGCCCGCCCAGGCCGCGACGACCAGCGGCAGGAACGTGACGGTGTAGTGCGCGTACAGGGAGGCGTCCTTGAAGGCCAGGTACGCGTCCTGGTCGTAGGCGCAGGAGTAGTCGCAGGCCCGCAGGTGCCGGTACGCCGCGACCGCGGGTCCGGCGAGCGAGGCGTACGCCCACAGCGTCAGCCCGGCCGCGGCGGCGACCAGGACCGTCCACCCGTACAGGGCGGCGCGGTGCAGCCGCAGCACGGCGCGCGCGGTGCCGAGGCGCGGCGTGGCGGGGTCGGGCCCGTCCTGGGTCCTGGCGGGGGCGAGGGCGGTCATGCGGCGGACTCCTGGTCGTTGGCGTGGGGGGACGGGGTGAGGATCAGGTCGGGGGCCCCGGGGCTGCGCAGGTGCGCGAGCAGCACTTCCTCCAGTGAGGGCGCGGTGGTCTCGCCGGCGCCGGTGAGCGGGCCCCGGGGCCGGACGAGGGCGGTCTGCTGCCGTCCGGTGGTGCGGGACTCGATGACGGTGTGCGGGGCCAGGTCGCGGCTCGGGCCCGTGGTGAGGACGTGCGCGGCGAGCAGGTCGTCCAGGTCGCCCGCGAGCCGTACCCGGCCGCCGCCGAGCATGATCAGGTGGTCGCAGGAGTTCTCCAGCTCGGCGACCACGTGCGAGGACATCACGACGCTGGTGCCGTGCTCGGCGGACTCCGCCAGCAGGACGCCCATCAGTTCGTGGCGGGCCAGCGGGTCGAGGTCGGCCATCGGCTCGTCCAGGAGCAGCAGTTCGGGCCGTTTGGCGAGCGCGAAGGCGAGCGCGACCCGGGTGCGCTGGCCGCCGGACAGCGAGCGGATCCGGGCCTTCGGGGCGAGGCCGCCGGCCGTCACGATCCGTTCGGCGACCGCGGGGTCCCAGCGGGCCGGGTTGAGCTCGCGTCCCAGGCGAAGCGTCTCGGCGACGGTGAGCTGCGGGTACAGCGGCTTGTTCTGGGCGACGTACGCGATGCGCTCGCGGGCCGCGGCCGGGTCCGTGCCGAGCACGGTGAGCGTGCCCTCGGTCGGGCCGAGGACGCCGGCCGCGAGGGCGAGCAGCGTCGACTTGCCCGCGCCGTTCGGGCCGACGACGGCGCAGACGCGTCCGGCGGGCAGCCGCAGCGCGCACTCGCGCAGGGCCCAGTCTCCCCGGCGGCCGAACCGTTTGCCCAGTCCGGCCGCCTCGATGGCGGTGTCCGTCATTCCCGGCCCCCCTCGGTGCTCATGTGCTGTTCCCCCTCGGTGTGCGTGAACTGTTCCAGTACGGCGGTGAAGAGCGCCGAGACGTCGTCCCGGTCCAGGCCGGCCGCCCGGGCGCGGGCCGCCCAGTCGTCCAGCTCCGCCCGCAGCGGCGAGTCCGCCGGGGCGGCGCCCAGCGAGCGGCGGACGAAGGTGCCGAGGCCCCGGCGGGCCTCGACGAGGCCCTCGCGCTCCAGCTCGCGGTAGGCCTTCAGGACGGTGTTCGGATTGATCGCCGTGGCCTCCACGACCTCGCGGGCCGTGGGGAGCCGGTCGCCCGGTTCGAGCAGTCCCAGGCGCAGTGCCTGCTTGGTCTGCTGGACGATCTGCACGTAGGTGGCGACGCCGCTGCGCCGGTCGATGCGGTACTCGACCACTCGGACCAACCACCCTTTCACTAATTGAGTAGTGAAAGGGTGGTGCAAGAGGGCCGCCGGTGTCAACCGAGGACGGTCGCCCCCCGCCCGACCTGCGGGAATCCGCCCCGTGGAAATCCGTCGAACCCGTCGTGAACCGATCCGGGGGGCTCGTCCGATGATGGGGCGTGAGGGATACGAGAAGCGACGGGGAGCTGCTGCGGGCCATCGCGGCGGACGGGGACCGGCGCGCCTTCGAGGAGCTGTACCGGCGGTTCGCGCCGTGGCTGACCGCACGGCTGCGGGGCCGCTGCGCGGACGCGGGTGTGGTCGACGACGTGGTGCAGGAGACGTTCCTCGCCGTGTGGCGCGGCACCGCCCGCTACCGCGAGGAGGGGGACGCGGCCGGCTGGCTGTGGCGCGTCGGCTCGCGCCGGCTCATCGACACCCTGCGCGGCGACGGCGCGCGCGGGCGGCTGCGCCAGGCACTGGGCCGGCTGCGCCACCGGAACGAGGACTCCGCCGAGGAGCGGGTCCTCGCGGGCGTCGAGCACGGCGACCTGGCCGGCGCGCTGACCCGGCTCTCGCCGGAACTGCGGGCGGTCCTCCAGGCCACCGTGGTCGACGGCCTCACGACCCGGGAGGCGGCCGTCCTGCTCGGCATTCCGCCCGGCACGGTCAAGACACGGGCCTCACGCGCCCGCAAGCAGCTGCGGGAGGCGCTGGCATGAGCGGAAACGACACCACCTGGCACGTGCCGGGGGACGACCTGCGGGCCTACGCGGGCGGTGAGCTGACGCCTCCCCGGCTGTGGTCCGCCGACGCCCACCTCGCCGCGTGCGCCCGGTGCCGCGAGGCGCTGGCCGAGGTCACCGACCCCGTGGCGCTGGACGAGGGATGGGCCCGGCTGGACGCCGAACTCGACGCCCCGCGGCCCGGACTCGCCGAGTCCCTGCTGGTGCGGATCGGCGTCGCCGACCACACGGCCCGCCTGCTCGCCGCCACCCCCGTGCTGCGCCGGGCCTGGCTCGTCGCCGTCGTCGCCGTCCTGATGACGACCCTCGCCGCGGCGTCCGCCCTGCGCAGCGGGCAGTCGCCCACCCTGTTCCTCGCCCTCGCGCCGCTGCTCCCGCTCGCCGGGGTCGCCCTGTCCTACGGGCCGGCCCTCGACCCGACGTACGAGATGGCCGTCGTCGCACCGACCCACGGGTTCCGGCTGCTGATGATCCGTACGGTCGCCGTCCTGGCCACCGGGACGGCGCTCAACGGCCTGGCCTCGCTCGCGCTGCCCTCGTATGGCCTGCGCGCGGTGGCCTGGCTGCTGCCCGCGCTCGCCCTCACCGGCCTCGCCCTCGCGCTGACCCCCCGGCTCGGTCCGGTCACCGCGCCCGCCCTCGTCGGCGGCGCGTGGACCGGGCTCCTGCTGCTCGCCGAGAGCAGGACCGAGGGAATCCTCGCGCCGTTCACCGCGGCCGGCCAGGGCGTCTCCGCCGCTGTCGCCCTGCTCGCCGCCGGACTGCTGTACGCCGTCCGCGACCGCTTCGACTCATCCACCGCCACGACCCACAGGAGTGCCGCATGACCTCCGCCTTCCCAGGGGGCGCCCCCACCGTCTCGGCCGCCGGGCTGACCCTGAGCTACGGCAGCACCCACGCCCTCGACGACGTGTCGCTGCGGCTCACGGACGGCGTCACCGGCCTGCTGGGGCCCAACGGCGCCGGCAAGACCACGCTGCTGCGGGTGCTCGCGACCGCCCTGCCCGCCGACCGCGGCTCCTTCACGGTGCTCGGCCGCGACCCCGGCACGACCGCCGGCCGGCAGGACGTGCGCCGCACGCTCGGCTACCTGCCGCAGACCCCCGGCTTCCACCCGGACTTCAGCGCCTTCGAGTTCGTCGACTACGTGGCGATCCTGAAGGAACTGACGGACCGCGCCGCCCGCCACGCCGAGGTGCGGCGGGTGCTCGACGCCGTCGGCCTCTCCGACGTCCGCGGCCGGCGCATCAAGAAGCTGTCCGGCGGGATGCGGCAGCGCGTCGCCCTCGCCGCCGCCCTCGTCGGCGACCCCGGCTTCCTCGTCCTGGACGAGCCGACCGTCGGGCTCGACCCCGAGCAGCGGATGCGCTTCCGGGAACTGATCGCCCGGGCGGGGGAGGGCCGCACGGTGCTGCTCTCCACCCACCAGACCGAGGACGTGGCCATGCTCTGCCGGCGGGTGATCGTCATGGCCCGCGGCCGGATCCGCTTCGAGGGCACCCCCGCCGAGCTGACCGCCCGCGCGGCCGGCCGGGTGTGGAGCGGCACGGAACGCGCGCCCCACGCGAAGGCCGGCTGGCGCACCGGCACCGGCACCTTCCGCAACGTCGGCGACCCGCCGCCCGGCGCGGAACTGCTCGAACCGACTCTGGAGGACGGCTACTTGCTCACCCTCGACGGCGAGCCCGCGGAGGTGGCGGCATGAGCGCCACCGTCCTGGACCCGGCCCCCGCGGGGACCGCTCCCGCCGCCCGCCCCGGCCGGCGGACCCGCGTGGCGGCCGTGCTCGCGCTGGCCCGCTTCGAGTCCCGCGAACTGCTGCTCCAGATACCGGTCTTCGGCCTGTTCGCCCTGTACGTCGCCTACACCTGCTGGCAGTTGTGGGGCGGCGGTGAGCCCATGGACGACTTCCCGGTCCTCCAGGACGCCGACCGGGCCACCCAGGACCGTCCCCTGCTCGTCGCCGTCGCCGTACTCCTCGGCACCAATCGCGCGACCCTGCGCTCCCGGCGGCGCGGCACCGACCAGGCCTTCGACGTGCTGGTCGTGGAGCCCTGGCGGCGCACGGCCGCGCACGCGCTGTCGGCCGTCCCGGTCGCCGCGCTCACCGCGCTGGTCGTCGCCCTCGACTTCACCTGGACGGCTCTCAAGCCCGGCGCGGCGGGCCACGGCTCGCCCGCCGAACTGGCCGTCGGGCCGCTGGTCGTCCTGCTCGCCGGGGTCCTCGGCGTGCTGATGGCCCGCCTGGTCCCCTCCGCGTTCGCCGCGCCGCTCCTCGTGGTCACCGGGCTGGTCCTCGCCACCCTGGTGGCCGCCGGGATGGAGGACGCCGACTGGCAGCGCTGGCTGTGGCCCGTCGTCGACGAGGCCGGCACGGAACCCTTCCCCTCGGACCTGCTGGGCCGCCCCGCCGCCTGGCACGCCCTGTACCTGGCCGGACTCGCCCTGACCCTGGCCTGCACGGCGGTCCTCGTCTCCGGCGGCCGGACCCGGCTGGTCGCCGCGGTGACCGTCGCCGCGCTCGCCGCCACCGGCGCCGGCGTGGCGGGACAGTCGTCCGGCGAGCCGGCCGGGCTGGCCGCCGCCCGCGAGAAGGCGTCCACCGCCCCGGAGAAGGTGCAGTCCTGCCGCACCCAGGGCAACGACGCGTACTGCGCCTACCCCGAGTGGTCCGGCCGGACCGACGAGTGGGCCGAGGTCGTCGGGCGCGTGCGGTCCCTCGCCGGCGGCGGCGCCGGAGGCACCCGGCTGACCGTGCGCCAGCGCGTCGACGCACGGCACGGCCTGAACGGCGACGCCGCGCTGCAGCCGTCCCGTACCCCCGGCCGGGTGACCGTCGGCACGCGCTGGGGCGGCAACCGGGTGCCCGAGTTCGCGGTCGGCGTCGCCTCGGTCCTGGTGGCGGGCGACGAGTACGCCCTGGGCGAGGCGTGCGACGCCCGCAAGGTGACCGTGATGTGGCTCGCGCTCGGCGCCGGGCCCGACCCGATGTCCGCCTTCCGGCACGTGCGCCTGGACGACTCCGTCAGCGGCTCCGGCATCGTGCTCACCCCGACGAACCCGCTCTCCCTGACCGCCCAGCAGACTGACGTCGTCCGCGCACTGCTGGAGAAGCCCCGCTACGCCGTCACCGCCAAGGTGAAGGCCCACTGGGCGGAACTGACCTCGCCGAAGACGACCACGGCACGCGCGGCCGAGCTGCTGGACGTGCCGGTGCCGAAGGGAGCCGACACGTGCCGGGGATGACCCGGGCCCTGGTGCGGCCCGTCACGCGGACCCTGCCGCTGGGGGCGCTGGCGGCGGGCGGAGCCCTCGGACTGCTGCTCGCGGGCCTGCCCCGCACGCTTCCCGGCCGGCCCGACCCGTGGCTGTGCCTGATGCTCCTGCGGGCGGCGGCGCTGGCCTTCGCCCTCGGGCTGGCGTTCCTCCTGGACGACCCCGCCCGGCACACCACGGCGGCCGTCCCGGCGGGGCGCCCGCTGCGCACCGGCCTGCGCGTGGCCCTCGTGGCGCCGTTCGCCGCGCTCTGGTGGGCGGCGGCCCTCGCCCTCGTGCCCGAGGCGGGCCGCCCGCCCGTCGGCGCCCTCACCCTGGAGGCCGCCGCCGCGGCCGTCCTCGCGCTGGCCGTCGCCGCGGCGGGCGTGCGCTTCTCCGACCGGGCCGAGCCGGGCACCGGAGCGGCCGTGACGTTCCTGATCGCGGCGGTCGCGGCACCGCTGCTGATCCCGGACGGGTGGACCCCGTTCGTCGGCGTGGACGACGACCGGTGGGCCGCGGCGCACCACCAGTGGGCACTGCTCCTCGCCGCCGGGGCCGCGGCCTGCGCCGCCTGGACGCGCGAACCCCCGCGCCGGCGTCCCGCGTCCGGCCGCCGGGCACCCGTCCCGGCCGGATGACTCCGGCCCGCCGGGCACCCGTCCCGGCCGGATGACTCCGGCCCGCCGGGCACCCGCCCCGGCCGGATGACTCCGGCCGGGGCGGGCCCGGCTCAGGACTCCGTGCGGTACATCAGGTCCGCCTCGTGGACCGTGAACCCCAGCCGCTCGTACACGGTCACCGCGGCCTTGTTGTCCGCGTCCACGTAGAGCATGGCGGTCGGCAGGCCCTGCGCGGCCAGATGGCGGAGGCCGATCGCCGTCAGGGCCTTGCCGAGGCCGCCGCCCTGCGCGCCGGGGCGCACCCCGACGACGTACACCTCGCCCAGCCGCTCCTCCGCGTGCACCTTCGTCCAGTGGAAACCGGCCAGTTCGCCGTCGCGGAAGGCGAGGAAGAAGCCCGCCGGGTCGAACCAGGGCTGCGCCGTCCGGTCGTCCAGGTCCCGCTGGGTGAGGGAGCCCTGCTCGGGGTGGTGGGCGAAAGCGTCGGCGTTGGCCGCGAGCCACGCCGCGTCGTCCTCGCCGGGCACGAAGGTGCGGACGGTGACCCCGGCCGGGAGCACCGGCTCGGGCAGCTCCAGGCCGGTCAACGGCCGCCGCATCTGACGCAGTTCGCGGAACAGGGTCAGCCCGAGCACCTGCGCGAGGTGCCGTGCGGCCGAGTGCGCGCCGTGCGCCCACACCCGCAGGCGCTTGCCCGAGGCCGCGAGCAGCGCGGTGCCGAGCGCCCGCCCGTGCCCGCGTCCGCGGTGGGAGGGGTGCACGACCAGCTCGGCGGCCGGTGCCTCCACCGGGTCGGTGTCCTCCAACTGCGCGTATCCGACGAGGGTCTCGCCCACCGTCAGCAGCAGGTGCCGTACGCCCTCGCGCTCGCCGCCGCCCAGTTGCAGCCGCCCCTGCTCGGACACCGCCTGCTGGCCGTCGGTCCGCGCGGCCTCGGCGAGCAGGTCGAGCACGGCCCCCGCCTGTTCGGGGGAGAGCTGCGCACAGGTCTCGATGGAGCGGGAGAAGGCGGCGGGTGCGGTGTCGTCGCTGGTCATGGATACGAGGGTACGGCGCGAAGATTTCCGGACAAGGAGCCGGGCGCGGCCGGGTCCCGCGTGGCGGCGCACCGGCGGGCGGGCGGCTCCGCGCACCCCTCGCAAAGAGCGCGATTCGGGCAGGCGTGGGCCGATGGCAATCAGTCCGTAACCCGAACCCCCTGTTGCGCTACGCGCGTTGATTCTAGGCTGCGCCCAAGCCACAGCCGTACGACGCTCCCACAGGGGGAACCATGCTGCCGACGCCCCGGCACAGACGCACCCGTCGCATACTCGCCGCCGCCGCAGGCCTCGCCACCGTCGGTGCGCTGGCCGCCGCGATGCCCGCGAGCGCCGGCCCGGACACCTCGACCGCCGGCCACCACGCGGGCAGCGGCCGCTACCAGGACGTACAGCTGCTGTCCTTCAACGACCTGCACGGCAACCTGGAGCCGCCGACCGGCTCCTCCGGCCGGGTCACGCACCTGAACGAGGACGGCACCACCAGGACCATCGACGCGGGCGGGGTCGAGTACCTCGCCACGCACCTGCGCCAGGCCCGCACGGGCAACCCGTACTCGATCACGGCCGCCGCCGGTGACATGGTCGGCGCCTCGCCGCTGATCTCGGGTCTCTTCCACGACGAGCCCACGATCGACGCGCTGAACAAGCTCGACCTGGACGTCACGAGCGTCGGCAACCACGAGTTCGACGAGGGCGCCGCGGAGCTGGCCCGCCTGCAGAACGGCGGCTGCCACCCGAAGGACGGCTGCTACGACGACAGCGAGGAGTTCGCGGGCGCCGACTTCCCCTACCTGGCGGCGAACGTCACCAAGGAGACCACCGGCAAGCCGCTCCTCAAGCCCTACTGGGTCTGGAAGAAGAACGGCGTCAAGGTCGGCTTCATCGGCGTGACCCTGGAGGGCACCGCGAACATCGTGTCCGCCGAGGGCGTCAAGGGCCTGAAGTTCGGCGACGAGGTCGAGACGATCAACAAGTACGCCAAGGTGCTCCGCGCCCAGGGTGTCAACTCGATCGTCGCGCTGATCCACGAGGGCGGCGCGCCCGCCTCGGCGGCGTACAACTACGACTGCGACAGCCCGGGCGCCGGCGACGGCATCTCCGGACCGATCGTCGACATCGCCAAGCACGTCACCCCGGCCGTCGACGCGCTGGTCACCGGCCACACCCACCAGGCCTACGCCTGCACCATCCCGGACCCGGCGGGCAACCCGCGCATGGTCACCTCGGCCGCGTCCTTCGGCCGCCTCTACACGGACACCACGCTGACCTACGACCGCTGGACGGGCGACATCGCGCGCACCGCGGTGAAGTCCGCGAACCACGTGGTCACCCGTGACGTGGCGAAGGCCGCGGACATGACCGGGCTGATCACGAAGTGGAAGACCCTGGCCGCCCCGGTCGCCTCGCGCCCGATCGGCTACATCGCCGGTGAGATCCCGAACGCGGGCACCGAGTCCCCGCTCGGCGACATGATCGCCGACGCGCAGCTCGCGTACGCCAAGTCCGTCGACCCCGAGGCCGACGTCGCGCTGATGAACCCGGGCGGCATCCGGGCCGGCCTCACCTACGCGTCCAGCGCGGGCGAGGGCGACGGCGTGGTGACGTACGGCGAGGCGTACACCGTCCAGCCGTTCGCCAACACGGTGAACCTGGTCGACCTCAAGGGCTCGCAGCTCGTCACCGGGCTCCAGCAGCAGGTCAGCGGCGCGAACGAGGCCGCCCCGAAGGTCCTCCAGATCTCCTCGGGCCTCACCTACACGCTGGACCTGACCAAGACGGGCGCCGCCCGGGTGGTCGCGGACTCGATCCGCCTGAACGGTGCGGCGATCGACCCGAACGCCACCTACCGCGTCGCGATGAACTCGTTCCTCGCGGGCGGCGGCGACGGCTTCACCGAGCTGGGCAAGGGCGGCAACGTGCTGGTCGGCGGCGACGACCTGGCCGCGTTCGAGGCGTACCTGACCGCCAACTCCTCGGCCGCGGCGCCGTACCCGGTGCCGAAGGCGGACCGGATCACGGTCGTGAAGTAGCACACCGGAGGCCCGCACCGCGCGGGCCGACGGAAAAGGGGGCCCGCGAAATGCGGGCCCCCTCTTCATTTCCCGTCGCAATCCCCGCCGCATTCGTGCGGGAAGCCGCCGTGCATTCCCGGCGGTCGACGCGCCGTTTCCGGAATGCCCCGGAACGCGCCGGCCCCGCATTCACGCCGGGGCCGGGCCGCCGGGATTCCTCAGGTGGGGAACTCCCCGAGCCAGCTGCGCCGGAGCAGGTGCTCGGGCAGGTACTCGGACTCGACCTCGACCGGCATGCCGACGTCCAGGGCGAGGCAGGCCACGGCCAGCGGGCCCAGAGCGACCGCGCCGTCGGTGGTCATCCTGCGGTCCTCGTCCTTGGTCCAGTACGCCTTGTGCAGCCGCAGCGCCTGCGCCAGCCCCTCGTTGAACTGCTCCGTGTCCCGCTTGAGGAACTGAAGGAACAGGTTCAGCGGCGGGTAGAGGATCTGCAGCATCAGCTCCCGGTCGGCGACCCGGAGGACGTCCGGGTCGGTGCCGCGGAAGGCGGCGGAGAACTTGTCGCCGAGCCCCGGCCGCTCCGTCCAGTACGTCTGGAGCGCGTCCACCCAGTCGTAGACGTAGTCGTCGTAGACCGCGCCGGACGCCCGCAGCACGTCGATCGGCACCCCGGCGAGCCGGGTCATGCGGTCCTGGTCGCGGCAGACGACCGCCAGCCAGAACGCGGTGATCCAGTTGCCCGCGTCGGTGAAGTGCCGCGGGCCGGTTGCCGGGATCGTCCGCGTCTTGTGCGCGATGACGCACTCGACGGTGTCCGCGTCGGTGGTGGCCGCCGCGAACAGCGCGGAGCCGACCTGCGTCGCCGCGACCCACGCCTCCCACGTCTCGGAGGTGTTGGCGGTGGGGTCGTGCAGGCAGTGCAGGTTCGCCGTGCTCAGCACACTGCTGAAGGTCAGCCCGAACATCTCGGGGGAGTCCGAGAGCGACTCGACGGATTCGATCAGGTCGCGGTCGACGCTCGCGATGAACTCGGTCGGATCCCCGGACGAAGGCAATTCCTCGCGGACAACGCGCTCGGGCATCATGGGCTCCTGGTTTCGCTGAGGTCGAACTTCTTCATCTCGTAGCCGGCGTACTTGCCGCCCGGCGCGGCGTCGGCCTTGACCACCACATACTCTACTTTTCCTGCGGCGAGGGCCTCGCGCAGGCTTTTCGCCAGGTCCTTCTCGGCGACGTCCCGTGTCCTCAGGGAGCGCTTCTCCATCTCCCGGAGAATCGTCTCGAAGTACTCCCTGGTGCCCTGCTGGACCCGGTTGCCCAGGTAGCTCGTCCGGTCACCGAGGCCGGCCTTGAGCGAGCCCTTCGCCTCCACGACGACGTATCGGCCGTCCTGCGTCCGGTAGACCTGGTCGAAGCGGTTGTTGCCGAGCGCGCCGTTGTCCACCCGGGTCGCGTTCTTGTAGTGCTCGGGGATCGCGTGCGTTTCCGCGACGTTCTCGCCGAACATCTCGCTCTGCCTGAGCATCTGGCCGTGCAGTGGTGAGTGCGCGGTCTCGGCCGCGTCCCTGGCCGCGTCCAACTCCGCGGTGGGATGGGCCTTGTAGGCCTCCTCGGCGTGCTTGAGGTCCGTTTCGGCGATGTTGTCGGCATCGATCGCCGACTGGCGCGCCTCGGCCCACTTGTCGAGCTGCTCCAGGGTGTCCTTCGGGACGTCGACCCGCGTGCCTACCGCGGGCTTCGGGTCGAGGTACTTCGCCGGGGTCGCCGGCGGCAGGTCGCTCTTGGAGATCCACTTGCCGGGGTTGGCGGGGTCGGGCACCAGGGTGGGCAGCCGCTGGCCGAACACCTCCTCGTCGGCGAACCGGCGGTAGCCGTTGGACCGGTAGTGATCCTTGAACCACGACGGGTCGTTGTTGGCGAGGTCGACGTGGCGCTGCATGATCTCGCGCGGGGTGCCCTCCGCCGGGCGCCCGCCCTGGGGGTCCCCGGGGGTGTGGTCGCCGCCGGTGGGTCCGGCGGTGTCGTCCGCGTGGCTGCCGCCGCCGAGGCCGTCGTCGCCGCCGCGGCCCAGGTCGTCCAGGCCGTCGAACCCGCCGGTGCCGCCCGTGCCGGTGCCGCCCGTGCCGCCGTTGCGCGGCGGCAGGGTGTCGGTGCCGTGGCCGCCCGGCAGGTGGGAGCCGGTGCCGCCGGTGCCGACCGGGTCGCCGCCCCGTCCGACCGTGCCGGCCGTGTCGGCGGTGTGCGCGCCGACGCCGACCAGCTCGCCGTCCCGGCCGGGGGTCGCCCCGTGCTCGGAGGTGGCGCGCTCGGCGGCCGTGCTCTCGTGCGCGATGTCCGCCAGGGACTCCCGCACGGTGCCGTCCGCGTTGTGCATCACCAGCGTCTTGGTGTCGAGGTAGACGACCTCGCCCTTCGGGGTCTCCATGCGGACCGTGTTCTCGGGGGTGAGGCCCGCGGGCAGCACGTCGGTCTTCAGCGGCTGGTCGGTGATCTTGAAAGTGCTGTCGGCGAGCTTGATGTACGTGCCGTTGGTGACGGCCTTGAGGCTCGCCATCACGTCGCCGAGACGGGTGATGCCGACGCCGACGCCCTTCGCGACGTACGTCATCGGGTCGACGATGCGGCCCGCCTTGCCGGCGAAGGAGATGGCCTTGGCGATGGCGCCGGTCTTCGCGGCCGTGCCCGTACCGCCGGTGAAGATCGTGGTGAGGACGTTGAAGGTGACCGCACCGGCCGCGCGCGAGGGGTTCTTGCCCCACTCGTCGTACGCGATCAGGGCCTTGCCCGTCTCCACGACGGCGGTGCGCGAGTCGCGCAGCCAGGACGGCAGCTTGTCGTCCGGGACCAGCCAGTAGGCGGTGCCGACGATCGGCATGCCGGTGATGACCAGGCCGGTCAGCAGCTTGCCCAGGCCGGTCCAGGCCTGGCCCGCCGCGTCCCAGCCGTCGAAGCCGACGAGCGTGCCGAGGCCCTTGATCGTGCCCCACACGCCGTCGACGAAGAAGCCCTTGGTGAAGTCCCACAGGTGCTCGTGGATCTGGTACCAGGGCGTGGACTCCTCGACCGGGTCGCCCCACGGCAGGCCCTGGGCGTTGTTCAGGTCCTCGGCCCGGTAGCCGTACATGCCCTCTTTGTTGGACCCGTCGTTCACGGTGAGCGGGGCCCCGCCGATCAGGGCGACGATCTTGCCGTAGCAGGTGCGCTCCGCCGCCTGGAAGGCCGCCCAGGCCGCGTTGACCTCGTTGCGCCGGGCGTTGTTCTCGTCGACCAGGTCGGCGTCCTCGCGCCAGTCGTCGTCGTCCGCGATGCTGCTCGCGAAGGCCGCCGCGTCATGGCGCAGGCTCTCGAACTTGGCAACGAGGGGCCGGATCTCCGACGCGTAGGCGCTCAGCGCCGAGGCGACCGTGCCCACCTCGGTGCACAGCTCGTCGCCCGCCTTGGCCACCGGGGCGGTGGTGGCGAACAGCTTCTCCGCCTCGGGCGCCTCGTAGTAGGCGGACAGCCCCTTGAAGCGGGTGTCGATCTGCGATCCGGCGTCCCACAGGTTGAACGCGTCCGTGCTCAGCGCGGAGACGTCCTTCTCCAGCTGCTCCAGGTTGCCGGTGAACTTCGGTATCTCCGCCGGGTTCAGTGCCGTCTGGTCGCTCACTTGGCACCGCCCGCGGGAGCGCCCGGCAGGTCGATCTTCGGTTCCTTGAGGGCCGCCGCCTGTGCTTCGGCGGCCATGTCCAGGTCACCCTGGTTGTAGGCGTTGGTCGCCTCCACCGCGCCCTTCAGGGAGTTCACGGTCCGCTGCGCCATGTAGGCGAGCTTCTTCTGCCGCTCCTCCAGGTACTGGCTCAGCGCGGCGGCGACCGGGCCGACCGGTACGCGCGGGGTCCCGGCCGGCACCGGGCCGATCATCGGCCCGCTGAACTGCCCGCCCGGTACGGCCGTCCCCGCCGAGGACGCCGCGCTCGCCATGTTCGTCACCAGCGAGGTGGCGGCCTTCTCCAGGTCCCCGCCCGCCTCGCCCGTCGTCGTCAGCGTGGCCTGCACGCCGACGGGATCGATGTCCCAAGCTGTCATTCCAGCCCCCGTAAAGCCTTTGACAGTCACGTTCATCAGACACGTTGTCTCGGCAATGGCCGATCATTCGTACCAAAGAGACGCATGCGGCGGCAACGCAGTTCCCCATGGAAGCAGTTGGGGACGACTTGTGCCTAAGGGGCTTCCGGCGGGGGTGTCGGCGCGCCGGGGAGCCGGACGGTCGCGACCGTGCCGCCGCCCTCCGCCGGGGTCAGCGAGACCTCGCCGCCGCACCGCTGGACGGTGCGGGCCACGATGGACAGGCCGAGGCCCGAACCGGGCAGCGCGCGCGCCGACGGCGAGCGCCAGAACCGGTCGAAGACGTAGGGGAGTTCGTCGGCGGGGATGCCGGGGCCGTGGTCCCGGACGGTGAGGACGCCGCCGTCGAGCGCGACCTCGACGGTGCCGCCCTCCGGGCTGAACTTCACCGCGTTGTCGAGCACGTTGACGATCGCCCGCTCCAGCGCGGACGGCTCCGCCCGGACGAACCACGGGTGGAGGTCCGCCGAGATCGTCAGCTCTGGTCCGCGCAGCCGGGCCCGGCGCAGCGCAGCGTCCACGACGTCCCGCAGCGCGACCACCTGCACGCGGTCCCCCGACTGGGCCGACTCCGACCGCGAGAGCGTCTGCAGATCACCGATCAGTACCGCGAGTTCGGTCATCTGCGCGGTGACGGAGGAGAGCAGCGCCTTGCGGTCGGCCGGGGGGATCGCGCGGCCCGTCTCCTCGCTGCGGGCGAGCAGTTCGATGTTGGTGCGGAGCGAGGTGAGCGGCGTGCGCAGTTCGTGCCCGGCGTCCGCGATGAGCTGCTGCTGCACCTCGCGGGAGTTCGCGAGCGAGGCGGTCATCGAGTTGAACGAGCGGGACAGCCGGGCGATCTCGTCCTCGCCGTCCTCCTCCACCGGGATACGGATGGTGAGGTCCTCGGTGCGCGCGACGTGCTCGACCGCCTCGGTGAGCTTGTCGACGGGCCTGAGCCCGGCGCGGGCCACGGCGAGACCGGCGGCCCCGGCACCGACGACACCGATCCCGGAGACGAGGAGGAGCAGCAGGGCGAGTTCGTCGAGCGTCTTGTCGGTGTCCTGGAGAGGGAAGGCGATGAGGAGAGCGGCGTCCTTGTACAGGCGGGCGCCGCTCGGACCGCTGCCGATCAGGGGAGAGGTCAGCACCCGTACGGGGTCGCCGTCCTCGTCGGTGCTGTTGTGGATCGGTCCCGTGCCCCGGGTCGGGTTCTCGGCGACGGCGGTGTCGCTGCCGGTCACCTTCACCGCGCCCGCGGAGTTCGAGAAGACGCATGCCGTGCCGTCGGACTTGATCACCTGGATGTAGTACGTGGCCGGCTGCGGGCCGGGGTCCTCCTGCTGGGAGGGCGTCGTGGTGCAGTTCGCCACGACGGCGTCCACCAGCTCGGACCGCAGGGGACCGCCGGCCGCACGCAGATCGCTGTCCACCTCGTCGTACAGCTTCCCCCGCACGATGAACCAGCACGTCACCGACACCGCGGCCACCCCGAACGCCACCGCCGCCGCGACCAGCAGCGCGAGCCGGGACCGGATCGGCAGGGACCGGAACCGGCGCAGGACTCGGTTCACTCGGCGCCGCCCGAGCGCAGCACGTACCCGACGCCCCGCACCGTGTGGACGAGCCGCGGCTCGCCGCCCGCCTCGGTCTTGCGGCGCAGGTACATCACGTACACGTCCAGGGAGTTGGAGCTCGGCTCGAAGTCGAAGCCCCAGACGGCCTTGAGGATCTGCTCGCGGGTGAGGACCTGGCGCGGGTGGGCGAGGAACATCTCCAGGAGCGTGAACTCCGTGCGGGTCAGCTCGACCTGCCGCCCGCCCCGGGTGACCTCGCGGGTCGCCAGGTCCATGCGCAGGTCGGCGAAGGTGAGCGCGTCGTCCTCCGCGGTGCCGATCGCCGCCGCCGCGTACGAGCTGCGGCGCAGCAGCGCCCGGATGCGGGCGAAGAGTTCGTCGAGCTCGAAGGGCTTGACCAGGTAGTCGTCGGCGCCCGCGTCGAGGCCGGTGACGCGGTCGCCGACGGTGTCGCGGGCGGTGAGCATGAGGATCGGCGTGGTGGTGCCCGCGCCGCGCATCCGGCGGGCCGCCGTCAGGCCGTCCATCCGGGGCATCTGGATGTCGAGGACGACCAGGTCGGGCCGGTACGCGGTGACCTTCTCCAGGGCGTCCGCGCCGTCCACGGCGACCTCGGTGCCGTACCCCTCGAAGGCGAGGCTGCGCTGGAGCGCCTCGCGCACCGCGGGCTCGTCGTCGACGATCAGGATGCGCTGGGGTTCACGGTCGCCTTCGGCGGGGCTCATCGGCGTTCTGTTCCTCGGGTGCGATGGGGGATGCGAGGGGAGGCGGGTCGGGACGTTCAGCGTCGCACGTCCGCGGCTCCTCCCGCAGGGCCGGCCGGGTGCGGGACCGGGCGGGCCGGGAGCCGCCCCGCACACCGGCGGGGGCGGACTCGCGCGGCACCGTCCGGTCAGGCCCGCGGGGCGGTACGGCGGCGGATCCGGTCGGCGCGGGCGGGCCGGGCGGCGGCCGGGGCCACCTCGGGGGCCCGGGTGAGCGGCGGGTGCAGCCGGCGGGCGACGGCGAGGGCGAGGCCGAGCCCGGCCGGGTCACCGCCCGCCGCGGAGTGGGCGACCTGCCGGAACGGAACACGCGTGATCATGTCGACCTCCTGGGTCACTGGCCCCCGCACGGGGGCGGCTCAGCTGTCGGAGCCGCCGGCGCGCAGGGTGTCCAGGTCGGACTTGACGGTGTTGACCGGGATGGCGAAGCCGAGGCCGACGCTGCCCGCGTCGGTCGAGCCGGACGAGGAGTCCGAGGCGGCCGAGTACATGGCGGAGTTGATGCCGATGATGTTGCCGTTCATGTCGATCAGCGCGCCGCCGGAGTTGCCCGGGTTCAGCGAGGCGTCCGTCTGGAGCGCCTTGTACGTCGTCGTGGACGAGCCGGTGTCGCCGTTGAACTCCCGGCCCCCGTACTCGAAGGGCCACTGGCCGCTGCCGCCGCCCTGCTGGCCCTGGCTCTCGTCCGTGGAGACGGTGACGTCGCGGTCGAGCGCGGAGACGATGCCGCTGGTGACGGTGCCGGTCAGACCCTCCGGGGAGCCGATCGCGACGACGTCGTCGCCGACCCGGACGGCGTCGGAGTCGCCGAGGCTCGCCGCCTTCAGCCCGGACGGCGCGTTCTCCAGCCCGATCAGCGCGAGGTCCTTCTTGCTGTCCGTGCCGACGACCTTCGCGGTGTAGGTCTTGCCCGTGCTCGTCGTCACCTTGATCGAGGATGCGCCGGAGATGACGTGGTTGTTGGTGATGATCTCGCCGCCCGAGGTGATGATCACGCCCGAGCCGGTGGACCGGCCCGCGTTCGAGGTGGCGCTGATCTCCACGATGCTCGGGCTGACCGCCGCGGCGACCCCGGCGACGGTGCCCTTCTTGGCGGCCGGGACCACGGTCGTGCTCGTAGCGCTCGCCACGGTGTCCGGGCCGGTCAGCTCCTGGAAGGCGAACGCGGTGCCGCCGCCCACGGCCGCCGCCGCGATCGCCACGGCGGCGAGCAGGGCCAGCGGGCCCCGGGCACGCCTCCTGGGGGCCGGGGCGGGCCCGGCGCCGGGGGCCGGCGGGAAGGGCGGGGGGCCGGGGTGCCCGAAGCCGTCCGCGCCGCCGTGGCCGGCGTCGCCGGTCCGGTGGCCCGCGCCCGGCCACACCGTGGTGCCCGGCGCGACGGCGACCGGGGTGCCGGGCGCGTGGGCCGGCGGGGGCGGCCACTCGGGGTCGACGGGGGAGGAGGCGTGCTGCTGCCCGGGGTACGCGGGCTGGTGGCCGCCCTGCACGTACCCGGACTGGTCGCCCTGCTGGGGGTGCTCGTACTCGCCGCTGCGGCGGAAGCTCTCGGTCATGGAAAGCAGACTCGCTCCCCATCATGAGAGGCGGCTGAGGGACCGCTGAGAAGCCCGACAGAACCTCGTATGCCCGATATGAAGACGCTCCGGCCGGGCGAACGGCGGGTTGCGGGGGCGTGATGGCACGGAACGCGCGGGGCGAATACTTGTCTGCCCGCTGTGCGGCCCGTGTGCTTGGTGGTGCGCGCGGCCTACGATCACCGCGCCGGAGGGGGGCTCCGCGGTTTCGCCCGACTGCCATGCGCGGTCCGGGCCGGTGCGTCGTACGCCCTTCTCGGGTCCCGTCAGTCCTTTCCCGGGCCCGCACTCTCGAAGGGCCCGGACGCACCCACCCACCAGGAGCCCTGAGTGATACGTGCCCTGCGCGCCCGTCTGAGACGCCCCGCCACGGCGTTTCCCGCGGCCGCACTCGCGCTGGCGCTGAGCTGCGCCGGAGTCCTGGCGGCGCAGCCCGCCACCGCGGCCGACGCCCCGCCCGGACTGCCCGAGGCGGGCCTCGCCCAGCCCGCGGCCCCCGCGCCCACCGCCTCCGACGCGGAGCTGCGCGCCCGCTACCTGAACGCCGTCCGGGACCAGGCGACCCCGGCGAAGACGCCCCTGAAGACCCCGTTCATCATCGGCGGCGGCACGACCGGCATCTCGGCGGCACCGTGGATGGTCCAGCTCTCCTACTACGACCCGGCCACCGGCGACGGCTACTTCTGCGGCGGCACCCTGGTCGCCCCGAACAAGGTCCTCACCGCCGCGCACTGCGTCGCGGACCTCGACTGGGTCGGCAACGGCGCCGTGGTGGCCGGCACCGCCGGTCTCCTCGACGACACGAACGGCACCGTCGCGGGCGTCTGGCGCCAGTGGAATCACCCGCGCTACAACCCCGACACCATCCAGAACGACATCGCGGTGCTCACCCTGGACCGGCCGCTGGAACAGCCCTGGATGCGGCTGGCGGCCGCCAACGACACGCCCTGGTACGCCCCGGGGCAGAACGCCACGGTCTACGGCTGGGGCCTGACCTCCGGCGCCCCCGACGCCGACCTGTCGGCGACGCTGCGCAAGGTGAGCCTGCCGGTGGTCGCCGACGCGACCTGCGACTCCGCGATGCGGTCGGTCCTCGGCGAGGACGACTTCATCGAGGGCTCGATGTTCTGTGCCGGCACCCCGGCGACGGGCACCGACGAGGGCACCAAGAGCCCCTGCAACGGTGACTCCGGCGGCCCGGTCGTGGTCGGCGGCAAGGTCGTCGGCATCGTCTCCTGGGGTGTCGCGGGCTGCACCGCGGAGGGCGCCTACCCGGTGTTCACCAAGGTCTCGTCGTACACCTGGGCGGCCCAGCCGCGCATCGACGACACCGACGAGTCGTTCGACGGACGCGCCGACCTGCTGGCCCGTACGCCGTCCGGCGGCCTCTTCGAGCAGGACAGCAGGGGCACCTCGCTCACCCAGCGGAAGTTCCTGGGCAGCGGCTGGGAGACCATCAGCTGGGGCCTCCAGGCCGACCTGGACCGCGACTTCTTCCAGGACTGGATCGTCCGCGACAAGACCGACGGCAAGATCTACCGCGAGTACCTGGACCACGCCTCCGGCGAGTACGCCTGGATGCAGGTCAGCTCGGTGTGGGGCGGCTACAAGTCGTACGCGATCCCCGGCGACATGACCGGTGACGCGCGCCCCGACCTGGTCGCGGTGGACGCCGACGGCTCGGTCTACCTGTACCCGGGCAAGGGCAACGGCCAGTTCTACGCCCGCGTCAAGGTCGTGGACCGGGCCTGGAAGAACGTGAAGATCTTCGGTCACGGCGACCTGTCCGGCGACGGCCGGGCCGACCTGCTGGTCCGCAACACCTCGGGCGTCCTGTACCTGTACCGGGGCACCCAGCAGGAGCACACCCCGTGGTCCGCGCGGATCCAGGCCCGTACCGGCTGGAACTTCACCTCGTACGTGGCGAACGGCGACGTGACGGGCGACGGCATCGCCGACGTCATGGCCCGCGACTCCGGCGGCACGCTCTGGCTCTACCCGGGCACCAACAAGGCGTCCAGCGGCCTGTTCGGCACGCGGATCACCCTGGGCACCGGCTTCAACCAGTACAACCTGCTGTTCTAGGGGTGCCGGGGATCCGCGGACGGCCGTGACCGGCCCCGCGGGTCCCCGCTACTCGCAGCCGCAGGAGCGTCGTACGACCAGCCGGGACGGGAACTGCTTCAGCCGCTCCCGCCGCGATCCGGCCACCCGCAGACCGTCGTCCAGGACGAGGTCGACGGCGGCGCGGGCCATCGCGGAGCGGTCGGAGGCGATGGTCGTCAGCGGCGGGTCGGTGAGCGCCGCCTCCTTGACGTCGTCGAAGCCGGCCACGGCCAGCTCGCCGGGGACGTCGATGCGCAGCTCGCGGGCGGCCCGCAGCACGCCGATCGCCTGGTCGTCGGTGGAGCAGAAGATGGCCGGCGGACGGTCGGGCCCGGCCAGCAGCTGGAGGCCCACCTGGTAGGCGTCGTAGCGGTTGTACGGGGCTTCGAAGAGGCGGCCCTCGGTGGGGATGCCGGCCTCCTGCATCGCGCGCCGCCAGCCCTCGACGTGGTCGGAGACGGGGTCGCCCACCGCGGGCGTCTCGGCCGTACCGCCCAGGCAGGCCACGTACTCGTAGCCGTGCTCCAGCAGGTGGCGGGTGGCGAGCTGGGCGCCGCCCGTGTCGTCGGTGACGACGGCGACGTCGTCGATGGCCTCGGGCTTCTCGTGCAGCAGGACCACCCGGGCGTCCCACGCCTCGATCTCGGCTGCCGCGTTGTCGTTCAGGGCGTGGCTCACGAGGATCAGCCCGGAGACCCGCATGCCGAGGAAGGCCCGCAGATAGTGGACCTCGCGCTCCGCGATGTAGTCCGAGTTGCCGACCAGCACCATCTTGCCGCGCTCGGCGGCCGCCTGCTCGACCGCGTGCGCCATCTCCCCGAAGAAGGGCTGGCGCGCGTCCGGGACGATCAGGCCTATGAGCTCGGTCTTGCGCGAGGCCATGGCCTGGGCGACCCGGTCCGGGCGGTACGCCAGCTCCTTGATCGCGGCGAGGACACGCTCGCGCGTGGCCGGGGCGACCGGCCGGGGTCCGTTGTTGATGACATAGCTGACGACGGCGGTGGAGGTACCCGCCAGTCGCGCCACGTCATCCCGAGTCACCTTGGCCACGGGCGGAGTCTACGCGGATGGACCTACCTCTGGGCAGGCCGTACGGCCGCTTCCTGCGCCGTCGCCGCGACCTCGGGGGCGTCCACGGCGTCGAGGTGGGCGGTCTCGTCCGCCTCGTCCGCCTTTGAGCGCGCCGTCCCCGCCGTGTTCTCGCCCCCGTTCTCGGCGGCGCCCGGCCGGGCAGGGGTCGCTGCGGTCCGGTCGGCCTTCTCCGGGGTGACGAACCGGTAACCGACGTTCCGGACGGTTCCGATCAGCGACTCGTGCTCGGGTCCGAGCTTGGCGCGCAGCCGCCGTACGTGGACGTCGACCGTGCGGGTGCCGCCGAAGTAGTCGTAGCCCCAGACCTCCTGGAGCAGCTGGGCGCGGGTGAAGACGCGGCCCGGGTGCTGCGCGAGGTATTTCAGGAGCTCGAACTCCTTGAAGGTCAGGTCCAGGACCCGGCCCTTGAGCTTGGCGCTGTACGTCGCCTCGTCCACCGAGAGGTCGCCGTTGCGGATCTCCATGGGGGAGTCGTCGTTGACGATCTGCTGGCGGCCCATGGCCAGCCGCAGCCGCGCCTCGACCTCCGCGGGTCCCGCGGTGTCGAGGAGGACGTCGTCGATGCCCCAGTCCGCGGTGACGGCCGCGAGGCCGCCCTCGGTGACGACGAGGATCAGCGGACAGCCGGGCCCGGTGGACCGCAGCAGCTGGCACAGGCTGCGGACCTGGGGGAGGTCGCGGCGCCCGTCGATGAGGATGACGTCGGCACCCGGGGTGTCGACCAGTGCGGGCCCTTCCGCCGGAGCCACGCGCACGGTGTGCAGGAGCAGGCCGAGAGCGGGCAGCACCTCCGTCGACGGCTGGAGGGCGTTCGTCAGGAGCAGCAGAGAACTCATCGCGCCCCACCTGCCTGGGTCGTCCTACGTTCGTGCACGGTTCGCTCGCCCATACGTCTGGTTCCTCCTCGGTCCCTGATGGGGGCACCTCCCACGCCTTGGGGGCGGTGGGGGAGTCTGCGGCACTGCTTCGTACTGCGATGCGGATCCCGCGCCCTGGAATCCGCTGCACCGGAACCGAAACGCTTTCGTATACCGGCTTCGTATACAACGCTTCGGAAAGCACAAAAGGACCCGGGGGCTTCACTGCCCGAGTCCTCTGCCCAGCAGAATAGCCCACATGAGCTCAGGTCCGGCAGGTCGTGTGACGCGATCTCACAGAATTCCACCAGGTGAGACAGGCGCTCCCGCCCCTTTGCGGAGGTTTCTGCGCACCTCCGACGGCGTCAGCATCGACGCGGCGTACACCCCCGGAAGGGGGACGTCCGAGGAGCTCGTCATCGTCGTCGCGCACGGATTCACGGGCGATCTGGAACGCCCGCACCTGCGCCGCGCGGCGGACGTCCTCGCCGGTCACGCGGCTGTCGTGACGTTCTCCTTCCGAGGCCACGGAGCCTCCGGCGGCCGCTCCACGGTCGGCGACCGCGAGGTCCTCGATCTCGCGGCGGCGGTCGCCTGGGCACGTGAACTCGGGCACACCAGGGTCGCCACCGTCGGTTTCTCGATGGGTGGCTCGGTGGTCCTGCGCCATGCCGCCGTGGACGACGCCCCGGCGGCCCCGCAGCACGAGGGGCGCACGGAGGCGCGGGTCGACGCCGTGGTGGCGGTGAGTGCCCCCGCTCGCTGGTATTACCGCGGTACGGCCCCTATGCGGCGCCTGCACTGGCTGGTAACCCGTCCGGTGGGCCGGGCTGTCGGCCGGGTGGGCCTGCGCACCCGCATCCATCACCGCGACTGGGACCCGGTCCCGCCGTCCCCGGTCGAGTCGGTCCCGCGGATCGCCCCCACCCCGCTGCTGATCGTGCACGGCGACCGAGACGGCTACTTCCCCGTCGACCACCCGAGGATGCTGGCCGAGGCGGCCGGCGACAACGCCGAACTGTGGCTGGAGCACGGGATGGGCCACGCCGAGAACGCGGCCGGCGACGAGCTGCTGGACCGTATCGGGCGCTGGGTCGCGAAGCACGCGGGCTAGCCTGGCGGTGCCGGTGTCACCGACGACGCCGGCGCCGACTTCATCCACTGATCGAGGAACCAGATGGCAAAGGGCACGGTGCGGTACTGGGCCGCCGCCAAGGCCGCGGCCGGCGTCGCCGAGGAGCCGTACGAGGCGGGCACGCTCGCCGAGGCGCTCGACGCGGCGCGCGAGCGACACCCCGGCGAACTCGTCCGGGTCCTGAAGCGGTGCTCGTTCCTCATCGACGGTGACCCGGTGGGCACCCGCGCACATGAGACGGTACGGCTGGCCGAGGGCGGCACGGTCGAGGTGCTCCCGCCGTTCGCAGGAGGGTGACCGAGAGCATGAGCAACCAGCCCTACGAGCCGTACGAACCCCCGTACGAGCCCCCGTACGAGGGGTACGACCCGTACCAGCAGGCTCAGCAGCAGCAGCAGCCGGCGCCGCAGCAGTCCGGCTGGCCCGGGCAGCAGGGGTACGACGAGGCGCAGCAGTCCCAGCAGTACACCCAGCAGTGGGAGGGCCGGACCTGGGAGACCCAGGCGCAGCCCCACGTCGCCGCGGACACCGCCTACCTGCCCCCGCAGGGATACGCCGAGCCGTCCCCGTACGGCACGGCCGGCCGGCCCCTGCCGCCGGAGGCCCCGGCCGGTACGTGGAGCGACGCGGGCGACCCGGGTGCGCAGTGGAGCGGTGGCGCCCCGGCGGACGGCCGGTGGACCGGCGCCGCGGACCCCGGCGCCCAGTGGACGGGCGCCGACGGGTCCGGCTACGGGTCCGCCGAGCCGGGCTACGGCAACGCACACCAGGCGGCCGGCGCGCAGGGCCCGGCCGATCCGGTCCCGCCCGTCGGCGCGGCCTCGCAGGCCGCCGGAGAGGCCGGGCCCGGCTACGGGCCGCCGACGGTCACCGGCAACCCCCGGATCACCGACGCCCAGCGGGCCAGGGCCGAGGGCCGCTCGCCGGTCATCGAGCCGGGCATGCAGCCCGCCGCCCTGACCGCCCTGCTCGGGCTGCTGCTCGCCGGCGGCGCGGCGGTCGGGCAGTACGCGCTCGCCGTCCCGCTGGTGCTGCTCCAGGCGGTCACCGCGGCCGGCTGGTTCCGGCTGAACGGCATGTGGCCGGCCCGGCAGGGCATCGCCCTGGCCTTCGCCGGCGCGCTGGCCGCGGACGCCGCGCTGTTCGCGGCCGGGCGGGAGAACGCGCCGGCGGCGATCCTCGGCACGCTCGGCGTGTGGGTGCTGCTCACCCTCGTCCTCCAGCTGCGCAGCCACGCCGACCCGGACACCCGGATGTACGGGCTGATGGCGACGGTCGTCTCGGCTGCCCTGGCGATCGTCGCGACCGGCCACCTCGCAGCCGCGCCGGACGCGGTCACCGTCGGCGCCGCCTCGGTCGCCGTCGCGGTCCTGGCCCGCGCCCTGCCGCTGCCCACGGCCGCCTCCGTGGTGGTGGCGCTGCTGGCCGCCGCCGGTGCCGGCATCGCGGTCGGCGGACTGACGGACCTGGGCAGCGGGGGCGCGCTCCTCGGCCTCGGCGCGGGCGTCTGCGCGCTGATCGGCCACCGGGTCGCCTCGTACGACTATCCGTCCCGCTTCGTCCACATGACGGCCGGTGTGGCGCTCCCGCTCACCGCGGCGGCCCCGGCCGTCTACCTGCTGGGCCGCGCCCTCGGTCAGTAGGGGTGTTCGTCACAGCTGATCGACAACTCCGCGGGGCCCTCCGATCCGGGGCCCCGCGGGATTAGGCTCACGCTGGACGGCCGGCCAGGTCGTCGGCCGGCCGCCGACTGGGAGAACACCGAGCATGCGCGCACTGCGAATACTTCTGATCGTCGCCGTGATCCTGGGCGGTCTCTTCGTGATCGCGGACCGTGTCGCGGTCGGCTTCGCCGAGGACGAGGCGGCCGACCGGATCAAGAGCAGCGAGGGTCTGACCGAGACCCCGGACGTGTCCATCAAGGGCTTCCCGTTCCTGACCCAGGTCGCCGGCGGCAAGCTGGACGACGTCGAGATCGGCATCCAGAACTACGAGGCCTCGACCGACGGCACGGGTGCCGCGGGCGACTCGATCCGCATCGACGACCTGAACGCCGAGATGCACGGCGTCGAGTTCAGCGGCGACTACAGCTCGGCCACCGCCGACAGCGCCACCGGCACCGCCACCATCGCCTACGACGAACTGCTCAAGGCCGCCAAGTCGGAGCCCGTGCAGGTGGCTCCCGGGGTCACCGCCAAGGTCGTCGGGCTCTCGGACGGCGGGAACGGCAAGATCAAGGTCAAGGTCGAGGCGACCGTCCTCGGCACCAAGCTGCCCCAGCCGGTCGCCGTGCTCAGCTCGGTCAGCGTGGCGGGCGACAAGGTGCGGGTGCACGCCGACTCGCTGCCCAAGCTCGGTGTCGAACTCGCCGAGGGCAAGATCCGTGCCATCACCGACTTCCAGCAGAAGATCGACGAACTCCCCGGCGGCGTCGAGCTGGACAAGGTCGAGGCCGCCGAGAACGGCGTCGACATCAAGGTGAAGGGCTCGGACGTCCGGCTCGTCGGCTAGGGGAGTACGACCCGGGAAGGCGCCGCGAGCCGCCCCCGGCGCGTTCGGACAGGTGTCCGAAGGGCGAGATGCCCGGTCCGGCCGGCGGCGCGGACCACCGCCGAGGGCCCGGGATTTACGGGCGTCGCGGACCCGGCGGGGCCGCACATCCCACAATGCGGACGATCGCGTCTCACCATGCGACACCCCGGTGACATCCGCGCCCGTCCGTCCCTACGATCGCAGTCATGAAGCGACAGGCGGATCTCACGAAGCGGCGGGCAGTAGACCTGTGCCGCGTCGCCGCCATGCTCTGTCGCACCTTCTGAGCGGAAGCCCGCGTACTTCCGCATTCCCGGCCCTCGGCCATCCCCGTCAGGGCCACTCGTGCGCCGCGTACGCCACCGCTGTCGTGACCGTGTACCGCGCACTCCGCCCCACCGCACCGCCCCGCCGCAACTGCCCCGGAGGAGAACGAGCATGAGCCGCAGCGACGTCCTGGTAGACGCCGACTGGGTCCAGGAGCACCTGGACGACCCGAACGTGGCCGTCGTCGAGGTCGACGAGGACACGTCCGCGTACGAGAAGAACCACATCCGCAACGCGATCCGGATCGACTGGACCAAGGACCTCCAGGACCCGGTCCGCCGTGACTTCGTCGACCAGGAGGGCTTCGAGAAGCTCCTGTCGGAGAAGGGCATCGCCAACGACACGCTGGTGGTCCTCTACGGCGGCAACAACAACTGGTTCGCCTCGTACGCCTACTGGTACTTCAAGCTCTACGGCCACGAGAACGTGAAGCTGCTCGACGGCGGCCGCAAGAAGTGGGAGCTCGACTCCCGCGACCTGGTCGACGAGGTCCCGACCCGGCCGGCGACCCAGTACAAGGCCAAGCCGCAGAACACGGCGATCCGCGCCTTCCGTGACGACGTCGTCGCCGCGATCGGCTCGCAGAACCTGGTCGACGTGCGCTCGCCCGACGAGTTCTCCGGCAAGCTGCTCGCCCCGGCCCACCTGCCGCAGGAGCAGTCGCAGCGTCCGGGCCACGTCCCGAGCGCCCGCAACATCCCGTGGTCGAAGAACGCCAACGACGACGGCACCTTCAAGTCGGACGACGAGCTCAAGGAGCTCTACGCCGCCGAGCAGGTCGACCTCGCCAAGGACACCATCGCCTACTGCCGCATCGGCGAGCGCTCCGCGCTGACCTGGTTCGTGCTGCACGAGCTGCTCGGTGTCGAGAACGTCAAGAACTACGACGGCTCCTGGACCGAGTACGGCTCCCTGGTCGGCGTGCCGATCGAGCTCGGCGCCAACAAGTAACCCGCGGCCTCCGCGACCCCTCTCATCACCCGAAGGACAGAACTTATGTGTGGAGCGAAGGCCGGCGGCCCCGACGCCTCGACGATCAAGCCCGGTGAGACCACCATCCAGGGCCAGGTGACCCGCGACGGCGAGCCCGTCACCGGTTACGTCCGGCTCCTGGACTCGACGGGCGAGTTCACCGCCGAGGTGCCCACCTCGGCGACCGGACAGTTCCGCTTCTACGCGGCCGAGGGCACCTGGACCGTCCGGGCGCTGGTCCCCGGCGGCACCGCGGACCGCACGGTCGTCGCGCAGACGGGCGGCCTCGCCGAGGTCGCGATCGCCGTCTGACGACACCACATGAACGGCCGGAGGGCCGCACCCCCGGGTTGGACGCTCGGGGTGCGGCCCTTCGGCTGTTCCCGTCCTACGCTGGACGTATGTACGCGCGACGGCGGCACGCCTACTTCGCCCTCATGGCGACGTGCATCGGCCTGTTCGTCCTGGCCTGGGGAGTCGTCCGGCTCTGGTCCGTCCCCGTGGCCGTCGGGATGTGCGTGGTCGCGATGGTGATCCCGCCGGTGGCCGCGATGGTGGCCAACCGCCGCGGGCCCGAGGACCGCTGGTGGGACGACCCCTCGGGCGACCCGACGTCCGACGAGTGGTGGGACGAACTCGACGGGAAGCGGCGCCGGCAGCCGTAGCCCGTTCCCGGGTTCACGTCCGTACCCCGCGGGTGTCTCAGTAGACGAGCGCCTGCGTCCCGTCGGCCATCGCCTCCTGCACGAACACCTGGGCGCCCGCGATGCGCACGCCCTCGATGACGTCGTTCTCCGTGATGTCCCGGCGGGCCGCGCACTGGGTGCACAGCGTGATGCGGCCGGCCGCCATGATCGAGTGGATCAGCTCGGGCAGCGGGGCGGCGTGCGGGAGCTCGAACTCCGCCGCCCGGCCCGGCAGGGCGAACCACGCGGACTCACCGGTCAGCCAGAGGGACACGTCGACGCCGCTGGCCACGGCCACCGCCGCGACCGTGAACGCCTGCGAGCAGCGCTCGGGGGCATCGGCCCCCGCGGTCACCTTGATCACGAGCTTTTTCGCCATGGCCGAATGGTAGTCCGAATCGTGATCAAACCTCGTACAACTCGGTGCACCATCCACGGGTCTCCTGTGCGCGCGGATACGGAATCCGTGCTTCACGTTCTGTGGGGGGACGTCTTGATAGAACCCCGATCACCTGAAGGATCCGGAGTGCCGGAAAGACCCGGAGACACCCCGGAGCCTTCGCCGCAGCCGCAGCCGCAGCCGCAGCCGCAGCCGCAGCCGCAGCCGCAGCCGCACGCGCCCGGCGCCGAGCCCGCCGTCGAGGTCACGCTCGTCGCGGCGGTCCCGGCCGACGGGTCCGGGGCGGCCGACGACGCCGGCACCGCCGCGCCCGGCACGCGCCCCCGGCGGCGCGGACGCACCACCCTGCTCATCGCCGCGGCCGCCGTCCTCGGCGTCGTCGCGGGCACCTGCGCCGGCTACCTGGTCCAGGCGGACCGCGAGCCCACCGCCCTGCCCCCGCTCTCGCAGCCGAAGATGCCGCAGGCCAAGGGCGAGGTCGAGCCCCTGTCCGCGGCGCAGGACCGCCGGGTCAGGACCGAGGGCGACCTGCGCAAGCTGTTGGTGAAGCGGCCGAAGGGAGCGCGGGACCCGCTGGGCGAGCACAGCGACGACAGCTGGATGAGCCTGGCCGGCTACGCGGAGAATTTCAACAAGCCCGAGGTGGCGTTCGACCGGTCCTACGAGGACGAGTTCCGCCGCGCCGCCGTCGTCGGCTGGCGCGAGGACTCCACCCGGTTCGTCGAGGTCCGTCTCGTGCAGTTCCGCCAGGAGGAGGCCCCCGAGGCCCTCGGCTCCGCCGACAACGGCCACTACTGGGCGGGTCGCAAGGGCGGCGCCGACAGCTGGCCCATCCCCGGCACCGGCGACGGCGAGGTCTACGTCGACACCAAGCCCGAGACCAAGCCCGGCTACGTACCGATGTACTCGGCCGAGGCGCACGCCTGGCGCGGCGACGTGGCGCTGGAGATCTACATCTACGACACGAAGCCGATTCCCAAGAAGAGGATCATGGACCTGGCCAAGCGGCAGATGGAGCGGCTGTGACGGACGACCGGAACGGGCCCGAGGAGCCCGTACAGCCCGCGAACACCGCACCGGCCCCCGCTCCCGCGGTCCCCCCGGCTCCGGCGGAACCCGCGGCACCCGCACCGGCCCCGGCACCCGCGGCACCCGCACCAGCCCCGGCACCCGAGGCAGCCGCACCGGACGCCGCGGTAGCAGAGGCCCCCGCGCCGGACGCCACGGAAACCGAGGCCGGCGCGCCTGTCCCCGCGGAAGCCGACGCCGACGCGCCCGGTGCGGCGGAGCCCGCCCCGGAAGCGCAGTCGGCACCCCGCACGCCCCGTCGACGCGGCCGCGTCGCCGCGCTCGCCGGTGCCGGGATCCTGCTGCTCGCGGTCCTGGGCGGCACCGGGTACACCGTGGTGACCGTGCGGGACGCCGACCGCGATCCCGGCCGGCCGGCGTGGCAGTTCCCGAAGGCGGTTGCGGACGAGAAGCCCGCCGAGGCCCACAGGACCGGCCTCGGCAGCCTGCTCCTGCCCTACGGCGAAAGCAGCGGCTACGGGCGCGGCCCCGACATGGGTGAGTTCGGTTCGGACGCCGAGCTGAGCGGCCGCCAGGCCACCGAGCTGCGCAAGGAGTCGATCAAGGACCTGCCGCGCTCCCAGCGCCGGCAGTTGGAGCGGGAGATCGACCGGCAGCGGATCAAGGGCATGGCGATGCGCAGCTACCTCGGCACCGCGAGCGCCGGGTCCTCTTTCGACGGCGACAAGCTGTTCGTCGTCGACGTCGTGCTGTCGCAGATGGGCAGCAGGGGCGCCGTGCGCTCCGTCGCCACCGCCCAGCAGGACTTCTTCGACGCCCTGCGCGTCTTCCGCAAGGGACCGAAGATCGAGGGCCACAAGAACGCCCAGTGCTTCCTGCCGCCCACCGACGCGGACGAGAAGCTCGACATGATGGTCTGCTCCGCCTACGAGGGCGACATCCTGATCAGCGCCACGGCGACCGGTACCAAGTCGCTGGACAAGAAGGGCGTGGCCGAACTGCTCCGCAAGCAGCTCGACCTCGTCAGCGACCCCGGGGAGGCGGTATGACCGAGCAGCAGGTGTCCGGCACGGAGACGACCGTACGGCAGGCCCCCGCGACCGGGGAGCCCACGCCGGCCGGGGCGACGGGGACGCCGGCCGTCGAGGCGCCCGCTCCGCAGCCCGCGCCTCTCGCCGCTCCGCCGATGCCCGGGCTCCCGCCCGCCCCGTACACGGAGGGGCAGCCGTCCCCCGCGCCGGCCGTCAAGAAGGACCGCAGGGTGCTGCGGGCCGTCCTGCGCTGGACCGCCGCCGTCACCGTCTTCGCCGCGCTCGGCGCCTCCACGGCGTACGGCATCACGCGGATGGAGCGCACCGACGTGCCCGGTCTCGCGACGGAGTCGGACGGACGCTGGGACTACCCGCGGCTCACCCGGCCGCCGCTGCCGCAGGGCAGCCCGCGGCCGTTCGCCGAGGAGAACCTCGCCGGCGCCCATTTCGCCGACCTGCGCGAACTGGTGCTGCCCGCGCCCCGCGGCGCCAGGACCGACCCGGCGCTGAAGGGCGAGGACGGCTGGCTGCCGACCAAGGACTTCGTGGCGGAGTACGCCTCGAAGGAGGACCGCGAGGAGTTCGCCCAGACCCTCGTCGACAACGGCCTGCGGCACGTCGCGGCCCGCGGCTGGACCACGCCGGACGGCACGCACACACGGATCTACCTGCTGCAGTTCGGCACCGCGGCCGTCGAGGAGAACGTCTACCGGGGCGACGGCCTCACCGCGTTCCGGGCCCCGAAGTACGCCGTGCGCGGCGCCACCGAATCCGGCACCGACGACGCCTACCCCGCAGCCGCCCGCGTCGAGGACGTCCGCCGCACGGTCTACACCGAGACGAAGCCGTACGGCCCGGAGCAGGTCAGGCATGCGTACCTCTCCGCCGGGGACACCATGGCGCTGATCGTGCAGTCCCGTAAGGGGCACGCCGAGGCCGTGCCGTTCCAGCAGACGGTGACCCTGCAGGGCCAGCTGCTGAGCTGACCCCGCCGAGGGCGACCTCACAGAGAGAGCCGGGTCCCCGCCCACTAAGCTGGGACCCGGCTCTTGTACTTCCACCCCGCTCAATCGAGGAGCACCCCGTGCTTGAGGCATTCTTCGAAGCCCTGCTGGTCCTGGTCTGCGTCGGCGTTCTCGCCTTCGCCGGGCTGACCGTGAAGAAGCTCTACCAGGGCCAGCGCTGATCCCGCGCCGTCCCTGACCTCCACGACGCCCCAGACGCCCCCGACGAAAAGCTGCTCATGATCGAGATCCCGTCCGACCTCCACAAGGACCTCGTCCCGCTCGCCTTCCTGCTCGGGAACTGGGCGGGCGCGGGCGTCCACGACTTCCCCGGCTCCGAGAAGTGCAACTTCGGGCAGGAGGTCTCCTTCAGCCACGACGGGCGCGACTTCCTGGAGTACCACTCGCACACCTGGGTCCTCGACGCCGACGGGAACAAGGTCAGGCCGCTGGAGAGCGAGTCCGGCTTCTGGCGGATCGACGGCAGCCGCAAGGTCGAGGTCGTCATGACCCGGGACGACGGCGTGGTCGAGATCTGGTACGGCGACCTGGCCGACAAGAAGCCGCAGATCGACCTGGTCACGGACGCCGTGGCCCGGACGGCGGCCTCCGGCCCCTACAGCGGCGGCAAGCGCCTGTACGGCTACGTGAAGAGCGACCTCATGTGGGTCGGCGAGAAGCAGACGCCCGACGTCGAGCTCCGCCCGTACATGTCGGCGCACCTCAAGAAGGTCGTCAGCCCGGAGGACGTCGAGCGCTGGGCCAAGGCACTCCCCGACGACATGCCGGACGACGGGATCGCTTTCTTCAAGTAGGCCCAGGGTCTGCCGTTTGGGTCAGGCCGGCCGTGACCGACGGTTCTTCCCGGCTGACCCGAGCGGGGTCTGGTGCGTGCAGCTGCAAGGCGGAGGAGGGAGTCGACGCGGAGCGTCGAGGACCGACGACAACGCCGCAGATGTGCGTGCCAGACCCCGCGACGCCGGCTTGACCCAAACGGCAGGCCCTAGACTCTGTGGTGTGGTGAGCACCGACTGGAAAAGCGATCTTCGGCAGCGCGGTTACCGCCTGACGCCGCAGCGCCAGCTTGTCCTGGAAGCAGTGGACACCCTGGAGCACGCGACCCCCGACGACATCCTCATCGAGGTGAGGAAGACGGCGTCGGGGGTCAACATTTCCACGGTCTACCGGACCCTGGAGCTCCTGGAGGAGCTGGGTCTGGTCAGCCACGCGCACCTCGGGCACGGCGCTCCGACGTACCACCTGGCCGACCGCCACCACCACATCCACCTGGTCTGCCGGGACTGCACGAACGTCATCGAGGCCGACATCGAGGTGGCCGCCGAGTTCACCGCCAAGCTGCGGGACACCTTCGGTTTCGAGACGGACATGAAGCACTTCGCGATCTTCGGCCGCTGCGAGACCTGCGCGCTCAAGACTTCAACTACCGAGTCGTAGGCTTAGGCGTATGAAGAGCCCCCTGCTGTCCCTGCCCGGCGCCGTCGACGCCGAGGGCGTGGACGAAGGTGTCGCAGCCCATTACGGCGATCTGTTCCGCGAGCAGCGGACCCTCGCCGACGGCACCGGCTTCGTCGACCTCTCGCACCGCGGTGTCGTCGCCGTCTCCGGCGACGACCGGCTGAGCTGGCTGCACCTGCTGCTCACCCAGCACGTCAGCGACCTCCCCGCCGGCCGTGCCACCGAGGCGCTGATCCTCTCCGCGAACGGCCACATCGAGCACGCGCTGTACCTCGTCGACGACGGCGAGACGGTGTGGATGCACACCGAACCCGGCACGCAGGACGCGCTGATCGCGTACCTGGAGTCCATGAAGTTCTTCTACCGCGTCGAGGTCGCCGACCGGACGGAGGAGTTCGCGGTCGTGCACCTGCCCGCCGGCTCCATCGCCGAGGCCCCGGACGGTGTCGTCGTGCGCGAGACGCCGTACGGGCGGGACCTGTTCCTGCCGCGGGGGGACCTGGAGGCGTTCGCGGCGGACACCGGCGCGCACGGCCCGGCGGTCGGCCTGCTGGCGTACGAGGCCCTGCGCGTCGAGCACCACCTGCCGCGGCTCGGCTTCGAGACCGACCACCGCACCATCCCGCACGAACTGGGCTGGATCGGCAGCGCCGTTCACCTCCAGAAGGGCTGCTACCGCGGCCAGGAGACCGTCGCCCGCGTCCACAACCTGGGCAAGCCCCCGCGCCGGCTGGTCTTCCTGCACCTGGACGGCAGCGAGGTCCATCTGCCGCCGCACGGGACCGAGCTGCGGCTCGCGGACGACGGCCCCGACGGCCGCAAGATCGGCTTCGTCACGACGGCCGTACGCCACCACGAGCTGGGCCCCATCGCGCTGGCCCTGGTGAAGCGGAACGTCCCGCTGGACGCGCGGCTCCTCGCCGACACCACGGCGGCCGCCCAGGAAGTCGTCGTGGAGCCGTAGGGCGCCCCGCGCCGGTCACATCTCCAGCAGGACCGTGAACGGGCCGTCGTTCGTCAGCGAGACGCGCATCCGCGCGCCGAACCGGCCCGTCGCCACCGTGGCGCCCAGCGCCCGGAGTTGGGCGACCACCTCGTCCACCAGGGGCTCGGCGACCTCCCCGGGGGCCGCCGCGTTCCAGGTGGGGCGGCGGCCCTTGCGGGCGTCGCCGTAGAGCGTGAACTGGCTGACGACCAGCAGCGGCGCGTCGATGTCCGAGCAGGACCGCTCCTCGCTCAGCATCCGGACGGACCAGAGTTTGCGGGCCAGTTGGGCCGCCTTCTCCTTGGTGTCGTCGTGGGTCACCCCCACCAGGACGCACAGTCCCTCGCCGCTGATCGCGCCGACCGTCTCCGGTCCGTCCTCGCCGTCCACGACGACACTCGCGCCGTCCACCCGCTGCACCACCGCTCGCATGCCGACCATCATGCCGTGCGGGCCCTTCGCGTGATTTCCGGGGGGTTCGAACCCCCCATCTGGGGCCGTTCGGGGGCACTCGGTCACATAGCGGGCCCTTGGGGTGGCACCATGCGGGTACCGCGAAGCTCATACGCGGTGGACCGCACCGGTCGAGGGGACGGCAGAGGCACATGAGCACACCGAGCAGCACCGGGCGACCGCCCGGGACCGTGTCATTGACCCGTACGAGCCCGCGCGGGGGCGCCGCGGAGACGGGCGCCGCCCTGCGGCCACCCGTGCAGCGCACCGACAGCCCACTGGCCGTGGACCCGCCCGAGCCGGAGCTCACGGTGCTGGGCCTGCCCGAGCTGCGCACGCTGCGCCGCGACGCCCAGCGGGACGAGGCCGACCTCAGCTACGTCCGGCGGCTGCTCCAGGGCCGTATCGACATCCTGCGGGCCGAACTCGCGCGCCGCGGGGGTCTTCCGGCGCCGCCCGGGCTCCTGGCGGTGCCCTCGCTCGTCGACCGGCTCCCGGAGATCCTCACCGACGCACCCGCCCGGCACCGCTCCTCCGCCCGCCACGTGACGGTCGGCACCCCGCACGGCGAGGAGTACCGGCGGCTGGCCGCGGACATGCTGTCCGAGGTCGAGCTGTCGGACCTGGAGGCCCGCACGGACGACGAGCTGAACGACGGGATGGGCCGGCTCGTCCGCTACGAGCAGCAGGTCTCCCGGCGGCGCCAGCGGCTCCAGCGCACGGCGGACGATTGCAGCGCGGAGATCGCCCGCAGGTACCGTGAGGGAGAAGCACAAGTAGACGACCTGCTCATGTGACGCGGCGGCCCCGGTGATCCCGGGCGCCCCCGGCCGGAGTGACCCCGGCGCCCCGACCGGGCGCCCGTGGAGCGCGCCCCGCCGTCGCCGGGGCGGGTCCCGCCCCGGAAGGCCGCCGCTGATGTCCGTCCCCGCCATACCCCCCGTCCTCGCCGAGGTCGTCCGTTCCGGCTTCGTGGAGGGCCGCCACCGGGGCAGCCTGGTCCTGCTGGCCGCGGACGGTTCGGTGGAGCTGGCCCTGGGAGACGTGACGGCGCCCGTCTTCCCCCGCTCCTCCAACAAGCCGATGCAGGCGGCCGGTGTCCTGCGGGCGGGCCTCGATCTCGGCGGTGAGCGCCTCGCGCTGGCCGCCGCCAGCCATTCGGGCGAGCCCTTCCACCGCGACCTCGTCCTGAAGATGCTGACCGAGCACGGGCTGCGGGCCGAGCAGCTCCAGTGCCCGGCGGACCTGCCGCTGGACCCCGTCGAGGCGGAGACGTACCTGGCGGCGGGCGGGGTCCGGGACCGGGTGACCATGAACTGCTCGGGCAAGCACGCCGCGATGCTCGCGGTCTGCGTCCAGCGCGACTGGCCCGTGGACTCCTACCTGGACCCGGCCCACCCCCTCCAGCAGCTCATCCGCTCCGTGGTGGAGGAGGCGGCCGGCGAGCGGGTCGCCGCCGTCGGCACGGACGGCTGCGGTGCCCCGCTGATGGCGGTCACCCTCACCGGTCTGGCCCGCGCCTTCCGCTCCTTCGTGCTGGCCGCGCCCGGCACCGCCGAGCGCCGGGTCGCCGACGCGATGCGCGCCCACCCCGAGTACGTCGCGGGCACCCGGCGCCCCGACACCTGGCTCATGCGGGAGGTGCCAGGCACGCTGTCCAAGATGGGCGCCGAGGCCGTCCAGGCGGTCGCCCTGCCCGACGGCCGCGCCCTCGCCTTCAAGATCGACGACGGTTCGACCCGGGCGCTCGGCCCGGTGCTGTCCCGCGCGCTCGCCCTGCTGGGAGTGGACGCGCCGGTGCTGGCCCGCATCGGCCACGCACCGCTGCTGGGCGCGGGCCGCGAGGTGGGGGAGATCCGCGCGGCGTTCTGACCGCGGAGGTCCGGGGCCTGCCCGTTCGGTGTCCCGGTCAGGGCCGGTCCGGGTGCTGCGGGGCGCGCGGGCCGGAGTCCCGGGGCGGGTGTCGGGCGGGGTGCCGAGGCCGGGGCGGGGGCCGGGCAGCCGGTGGTGCACCGGACCGGAGGCGGGCGGCGAAAACCCGGCGACACCCGCCCGGCCGGAGACCTAGCGTGACCTCATGACCCATCGTGACGACATCGACGTACGAGCGATCACCGAGACCGACCTCCCCGACTGGATCCGAGCGCTGAACACCGGGTTCCTCCGGTCGCCGGCCGTCTCGGAGGGGGAGATCGCCGACCGGGCGTCGTACATCGTGCCGGAGCGGACCCTGGGCGCCTTCGACGGCGGCCGGTGCGTGGCGACGTTCCGCTCGTTCCCGCAGGAGCTCACCGCCGTCGGCGGGACGGCCGTGCCCGCCGACGCCATCACGAACGTGACCGTCACGGCCACTCACCGCCGCCGGGGCCTGCTCAGCCGCATGATGGCGCGCGAGCTCGCGGCGGCGAAGGAGCGCGGTGACGTGGTGGCGACCCTGATCGCCGCCGAGTACCGGATCTACGGACGGTACGGCTTCGGGCCCGCCACGACCGTCGCGGAGTGGACGGTCGACGTGCCGCGGACGGGTCTCGACCCCCACTGGTCGGGGCCGGGCGACGGCGGCCGCGTCGACCTGGTGGACGGCGAGGACGTACGCAAGGCCGGGCCCGAGCTGCACGACCGGCTCCGGCGCGTCCAGCCCGGCGCCGTCAGCCGCGACGCCCGCTGGTGGCAGGCGAACACCGGGGTGCTGGAACTGGACCGCGCGCCCTGGACGGAGCCCTTCTACGCGGTGTACCGCTCGGCGTCCGGCGAGGTCGAGGGCATGGCCGCGTACGAGGCGGACGACAACTGGGGCGACGCCAAGCAGCCGCTGAACACGGCGTCGGTGAGGTGGCTGACGGCGGTGACGCCGGCCGCGGAACGCGCCCTGTGGCGGTACCTGTGCTCCATCGACTGGATCACCCGCGTGAAAACGGGCCGGCGCGCACCCGACGACCTGCTCCCGCACCTCCTGCCGGACCCGCGGGCCGCCCGGATCACGACGCAGGCGGACTGGCTGTGGGTGCGGATCCTGGACGTCGTACGGGCGCTGGAGGCGCGTACGTACGCGGGAACCGGGTCGCTGGTCCTGGAGGTCACCGACCCGGACGGGCTGTCGGCCGGGCGGTACCGGCTCGACGCGGCGCCGGACGGCGCGTCCTGCGTGTCCACCGCGCGGGACGCCGAACTCACGCTGGACGTCCGTGAGCTGGCGTCCCTGTGGCTGGGCGACGAGTCGGCGGTGCGGCTCGCGGCGCTCGGCCGGGTGCGGGAGGAACGAGCGGGCGCCGCCGTGCTGGCCGACGCCCTGCTGCGTACGTCCAGGCGACCGTGGTGCCCGGACAGCTTCTGACGGACTGCGGACGGTGGTGCGGCGCGGCCCCCGGCCGGCCGTGGCGCTGACTCCTTCCCGTCGTGGCGGACGGTGGGCGGTGGTGCGTATCCGTGGCGATTCCCTGGTGCGGCGAACCGGCTGTTCGCGGTTCGCCCGTGGTGCGGTGCGCCCCCGCACGGGGTGCGGCGGCGCGGTGGTGCGACCGGTCCGGGCTCCCGGCTCCCCTCCGGAAGGGAGTCCGGCCGGCCGGACTGCCGGACGGTGCGTCCGGTCAGCCGGACTGGGCGAGCAGCATCACGAGGATCACGGCCCCGATGCCGCTGATCACGGTGTTCCTGGCCTTGAGCCCGACGGACAGCGCGACGAACGCGATGATGCCCATGGGCCCGTACCTCCACTGGACGAGGTACTCGAATCCGATGGCGAGTGCGGCGGCGGCGAGGGCGAGGAGCGGCATGACGGTCCCTCCTTCGGGACGTCTGTGGGACGCCTTCGGGATGGGGATACGGATCCCCCGTGAGGGGCCGGCCGCCTGGTCGAGTACGTCGTCCGAGGCGGCCAACCACTCTGAAGCTTGACCATGTTGCTCAAGTTGGTGACCAACTCCAACTGAGTTATCTCCGCTTGGATGCGTCTCATAACCACCTTCCTGGTAACTGCCGCAAGATGGCCCGAAGTTGTAGGGTTCGGGCGTGGAGCCGGAACAGGCCGCCGCGGGTGGGCGGGAGAGGTCGTCACGGCCACCGAGGTCGCACCGCGAGGTGGCCGACGAGCTGCGCAGCCGGATCAGGTCCGGCGAGCTGCGGCCCGGCCAGCGCATGCCCACGCAGGCCCGGCTCGCCGACGAGTTCGGCGTCGAGCGGGGGGCCGTGCGCCAGGCCCTGCGCATCCTCCAGGCGGAGGACCTGCTCGCCAACGTGTCCAAGGGCAGCCCGGCGATCGTCGCGCCCGCCGCGGGCGGTGGGCCGGCCGCGCCCGAGGCCCCGCCGCAGCCCACGATGGTGGCCCTGGCGCCGCGGATCGCCGCCGCCTTCGCGACCCCGCACGTGGCGATCGACGCGCTGTGCCTGACGGCGGTGTCACTCACGCTCGCCATGAGCGAGCCGTTGCTCCAGATCCACGCCGGGCGTACGAAACCGGCCAGGGTGGACGTGCGGGTGCTGCTGCCCAGCCGCGACATCGACCTCGCGTTCCCGGCGCGGGTGGACGACACCGGCGACGACCGCCTCCAGCGCTCCTGGCTGGCCCAGCGCAACGCGCAGGTGCGGGTCCTGCGCCACAACCTGCTGGCGCTGCGGTCCACGCATGGCATCGACGTGCACGTCACGTTCCGGGCGCTGCCCTTCACGCCGCCCGTGAAGCTGTACCTGCTCAACGAGTCCGAGGCGCTCTTCGCGTACTACACGCTCTCGAAGCGCGACGCGGAGATCGACCACGAGCCGCTGCAGATGTACGACGCCACCGGCACGCAGTCGATGCTGTTCGCCTTCGGGCAGGGTGCCGGAGCGCGGGACACGACGTTCGTCGAGCAGTCGCACCTGTGGTTCAACGCCCTTTGGGAGACCATCAGTTCGGAGCTGCGGATCTCGGACTGAGGTCCTGGGGGTCAGAGGGCCGGAGCGGCGACGATCAGCGCGAGCAGGACGGCGCCGGCGGAGCTGCAGGCGGGGCTCTTCGCCTTGAGGCCCACGGTGAGCAGCAGGAGTCCGACGATGCCCATGGGGCCGTAGCGCCACTGGACGGTCTGCTCGAAGCCGAGCACGAAGACGCTGGAGATGAGGGCGAGGGCGGGCATGGTGGTTCCTCCTTCGACGGCTTGCGCGGGACTGCGGTGCGGGCTGCGCTGCGAAGCGTGCGCGAGAGGAGGCAAACCTTCCGCCAACTCCTGGAAGTTGGCTGCCAACTCTGATTGAGTTGTCCCCACTTGGTAGCTACTTATAAACAACTTTCAAACAACTCCCCATAGATGGACTGAAGTTGTAGCGTTTGGTCGTGACCCAGGAGAACGGTGCCGTGAACGGCGACAGAAGGCGTTCGCCCCAGGAGATCGCCGAGGCCCTGCGCGACCGCATCCGCGGCGGCGACCTCAAGGCCGGCGACCGGCTGCCGACGCAGGCCGAGCTGGCCGAGCAGTTCGGCGTCGAGCGGGGCACCGTCCGCCAGGCACTGCGGGTCCTCCAGGAGGACGGGCTGCTCAGCAACGTCAGCAAGGGGAGCCCGCCGAGGATCGCCAAGGCGTCCACGCGCCCCGAGGCGCCGCAGCCCACGATGGTGGGGCTGGCCCCGCGGCTGGCCGAGGCGTTCGCCTCCCCGCACGTGCGCGTGGACGCGGCCTGCCTCACCGCCGAGACACTCATGCTGGCCCTCGCGGAACCGGTCCGGCTGATCCACGAGGGCCGCATCCGCCCGCGGTCCATCGACGTACGGATCCTGCTGCCCAGCCGGGAGATCAACCTCGCCTTCCCGGTCCCCGTCGAGAGCCGGGAGGACGGCGACCCCGACCCGGTGCACCGGCGCTGGCTCGCCCAGCGGGACGCCCAGGTGCAGGTCCTGCGGCACAACCTGCGGTCGCTGCGCGCCTCGCACGGCATCGAGGTGCGCGTCTCCTTCCGGGCGCTGCCCTTCACCCCGCCCGTGAAGCTGTACCTCCTGAACGAGGCCGAGGCGCTGATCGCGTACTACATGGTGACCAGGCGCGAGGAGGAGGTCGGCAGCGGGATGCTGGAGATGTACGACGCCCTCGGCGGCAAGTCCCTCCTGTTCTCCTTCGAGAAGCGCGCCGGGCAGCGGGACGCGGCCTTCGTGGAGGAATCCCAGAAGTGGTTCGACGCCCTCTGGGAAACCATCACGACGGACCTGACACTCTCCTAGTGACTTCTGATGCGTCGACGCAGACTGTTCGAGTGACGGAAGAGACGGATTCCCTGCGGGAGTTGACCGAGAAGGCGCGCTTCGTGCTCTTCGACTTCGACGGGCCGATCTGCGCGCTGTTCGCCGGCCACAGGGCCGAGCGGGTGGCGGCCGGCCTCGTGAGCCGGCTGGAGGAGCGCGGGCTGGGCGGTCTGCTCACGGACGGGGAACGGGAGTCGCCGGACCCGCACGAGGTGCTGCGCGCCGTCGACCGCCGCCACCCCGGGAGCGACCTCGTGGCGGAGCTGGAGGAGCGCCTCACCCGGGAGGAGCTGCGCGCCGCGGCCTCCGCCATGCCGACCCCGTACGCGGATCCGCTGGTCCGCACGTGGACGGCGGTCGGCGCCCGGCTCGCCGTCGCCACGAACAACTCCCCCGTGGCGGCCCGCGCGTACCTGCGGACCCGGGGCCTCGCCGACTGCTTCGGCCCGCACGTCCACGGCCGCACCCACGCCCTGCGCCTGCTCAAGCCCGACCCCCACTGCCTGAACAGCGCCCTCGACGGCCTCGGCGCGGCGGATCCCGCCGCCGCCCTGATGATCGGCGACACCCCGGCCGACCTCGCGGCCGCGCGGGCGGCGGGCGTCGCCTTCCTCGGCTACGCGCGCAACGAGGCGAAGGAGAAGGCGCTGCGCGAGGCGGGCGCGGGCCCGCTGGTCAACTCGCTGCTACCGGTACTGGCACTGGTGCGGCGCCAGAGACCCCGCTGGGCTGCTGCCGGGCGGGGGTGAGCGGTGCTGGCGGCGGGGGTGAGCGGTCCCCTACGGGCGGTGTGTCCGGGGCGGCCGGCACCAGGGGGGCCTCAGACCTTCAGCACCACCTTCCCCACCAGTCCCCGCTCCTCGATCGCCGTGTGGGCCTCGGCCGCGCGGCTCAGCGGGAACGTCCCGCCGATCACCGGGCGCAGCCGGCCCGCCGCCGCCTCGGCGAGGGCGGTCGTCGCGAGGCGAGTCCGCCCGGCGGTGTCGAACTGGAGGTCGCCGATGCCGAACAGGGTGATGCCGCGGCGGGCCGCCTCCTCGGGGTCGACCGGGGTGAAGCCGCCGGTGGGGGCGCCGTGGGCCGAGAAGCGCCCACCGTCCGCCGTCAGCGGGAAGGCGGCGGTGCCGAGACTCCCGCCGACGCCGTCGAGGACCACGTCGGCGGCGCGGTCGTCGCCCCCGAGGGCCGCGGCGGCGGCCGACGTCCAGTCCGGGAGGGTCGCGTCGACGGCCGCGTCGGCCCCCAGCTCCCGTACCAGCGCGAGCTTCTCCGGTCCCCGGGCCATCGCCACGACCCGGGCGTCGCGGGCGTGCGCCAGCTGGACGAGCAGGGTGCCCATGCCTCCCGAGGCGCCGAGGACGAGCACGCGGTCGCCGGCGGCGACGGCCGTCAGCTCCATCAGGCCGGCCGCCGTCACGCCGTCGTGGATCAGGGCCGCCGCCGTACGGAGGTCGAGCCCGTCCGGCACCGGGACCACGGCGGGGACCGCCGCCACCGCACGCTCCGCGTAGGCGCCCGTCACGAAGGCGGTCACCCGGCGGCCCCGCCACTCGGCCGGCACCCCGGGCCCGACGGCGCTCACCACTCCCGCCACCCCGCCGCCGGGCACGTAGGGCGGGACCACCGGGAAGAACTCGCGCCCCCAGCCGCTCCTGATCTGGGTCTCGACGAAGATCGTGTCGACGTAGGCGACGTCGATCACGACCTCGTCCGGGCCCGGGACCGGGTCGGGCGCGTCCACCGGTGCCAGGACCTCGGGGCCGCCGAACTTCGTCACCTGTGCTGTCAGCATCGTGCTCTCCTCGTGGACGGGCGTGCCGCTGATCGGCTTGTGCGCAGCAGTCTTCGACCTCGAGTCGGCTTGAGGTCAAGGGCGGCCCGGACGGACGGTGTGCGAGGCTCGGGGCATGGGTGAGAGCGGGCTGCGCGAGCGCAAGAGGCAGCGGATGTACCAGGACGTCTCCGACACGGCGATCGCGCTGTTCCTGGAGAAGGGCTTCGACGAGGTCTCCGTCGCCGAGGTGGCGGCCGCCGCGGAGATCTCCAAGCCGACCCTCTTCCGCTACTTCCCGACCAAGGAGGACCTCGTCCTCCACCGCTTCGCCGATCACGAGAGCGAACCCGCGCGCCTGGTCGCCGGGCGCCCGGCCGGCGAGTCACCGGCGGGCGTCCTGTGCCGGCGCTTCGTCGCGGGCCTGGAGCGGTTCGACCCGGTCACCGGGCTCAACGACGACCCGCGCGTCCTCGCCTTCCACCGCCTCCTGTACGGGACTCCGTCGCTGGCCGCCCGCCTGTACGCGTACCTGGAGCGCTCGGAGTCCGCGCTCGCCGACGCGCTCGGCGGCGACCTGGACGCCCGGCTCGCCGCCGGGCAGATCATCGCGGTGCAGCGGGTCCTCGCCCTGGAGAACTGGCGCCGGATGGCGGGCGGCGAGACGGCGGCGGGGGTGCGGGCGGAGGCCGTCGCCACCGCCGAGCGCGCTTTCGCCCGACTGGAGCGGACCCTCAAGGCAACCGAGGCAAAAATTTAACTCGGTAACGTTATTCGGTTACGCTCCATGGAATGACGTCACCCGACCCCGCCCGTGCCCTCACCCGCGAACGCGCCTACCACGAGACCTGCCGCGCCGCCCTCGCCGCCATGGTCGAGGGCGCCGAGGAGCAGGTCGTCACCGGCGAGGACGTGTCCGCCTCCGGCGCCGACGCCGAAGTCCTCGGCCACCGCTTCCGCAGCCACGCCAAGGAGATGCGCGAACTCCCCGAGGGCCCCCTCTTCTTCGGGCGCCTCGACTTCGACGGCGGCGGGGGCGAGCACGCCGGGCAGAGCTACCACATCGGCCGTCTGCGCATCACCGAGCAGCCCGCCGCCCCGCCGCTCGTCGTCGACTGGCGCGCCCCCGTCTCCCGCGCCTTCTACCAGGCGAGCACCCGCGACCCGCAGGGCGTCGCCGTACGCCGGCGGTTCGGCTGGGCGCCGGGCAGCAGCGGCGCCTCCGCCGACTTGACCGGCCTGGAGGACGAGCACCTGACGGCGGACGGCGCCCGCCGGACCCCCGGCCACCCGGCGACGGGCAGCCGCATCCTCGCCCAGGAGATCGAACGCCCCCGCGTCGGCCCCATGAGGGACATCGCCGCCACCATCCAGCCCGAACAGGACGACCTCGTACGGGGCGAACCCACCCTCTCGGTCTGCGTGCAGGGCGCGCCCGGCACCGGCAAGACGGCGGTCGGCCTGCACCGGGCCGCCTACCTCCTCTACACCCACCCGCAGCGCGTGCGCCGCGGCGGCCTGCTGATCCTCGGACCCAACCGCACCTTCCTGTCGTACATCTCCGAGGTGCTGCCCGCCCTCGGCGAGACGGGCGTCCGGCAGTCGACCCTCGGCGACGAGATCGCGCGGCGTCCCGTGACCGCCGAGGACGACGAGCGGGCGGCGGCCGTCAAGCACGATGCCCGGATGGCCCGGGTGCTGCACCGCGCCCTGTACGGGCGGGTGACCGGCGCCGCCGCGGATTCCCTGGCGGTGCGGGACGGTTCGTACACGTGGCGGATCCCCGGCGGCGCGCTGGAGCGGATCGTGGAGGGCGTACTCGCCGAGGAACCGCCGTACGCGACCGGACGGGAGCGGGTGCGCACCCGGGCCGTGCGCCACCTCCAGGCGCAGGCCGAGCGGCGGGCCGGACCGCGCACGAACGCCTGGGTGCGGAAGATCTCCCGGGCCCGGGAGATGAGCGCGTACGTCGACGCCGTCTGGCCCGCGGTGCGGGCGGAGGAGGTGGTGGCCGGCCTGCTCGCCGACCCGGACGCTCTCGCCGCCGCGGCCGACGGGATCCTCGACGCGGACGAGCAGAAGGCGATCCTGTGGACCCGGCCCCCGCGGTCGTACCGGTCGGCGCGCTGGTCGGCCGCCGACCTCGTGCTCCTGGACGAGGTGGCGGGGCTCGTCGACCACCCGGAGGGCTACGGGCACGTGGTGATCGACGAGGCCCAGGACCTGTCCCCCATGGAGTGCCGGGCCATAGCACGCCGGTCGTCCTTCGGGTCGCTCACGGTGCTCGGCGACCTGGCGCAGGGGACGACGCCGTGGGCCGCCCGCGACTGGCCCGCGCTGCTCGCGCAGCTCGGCAAGCCGGACGCCGCCGTGGTGCCGCTGACCACGGGATTCCGGGTGCCCGAGGCGGTCGTCGGGCTCGCCAACCGGCTCCTGGACCGACTGGACGTGGACGTCCCGCGCGCCCGGTCGCTGCGCACGGACGGGGAGTTGAGGGTCAGGGAGGGCGCCGACGTGCTCTCCCTGACCCTCGACGCCGTACGGGACGCCCTCAGCCACGAGGGGTCCGTCGGCGTCGTCGCGGCCGACGCGCAGGTCGCACGGGTGCGCGAGGCGATGGACGCGGCGGGCGTCCCGTACGCCGGCCCCGGTGAACCGGGCGCGCGGACCACGGTGCTGGCCGCCTCCCTCGCCAAGGGCCTGGAGTACGACCACGTGGTGGCCGTGGAACCGGCGGCGATCGCGGAGGCGGAGGCGCGCGGCCTGCACCGGCTGTACGTCGTCCTGACCCGCGCGGTCTCGCGGCTGGACGTCGTGCACACCCGCCCGCTGCCCTGGTGAGACCGGCTCCGCCCGCCGCCGGTGACGGGCGCGTCCGGGGCCGCGCCCGTCGGGACGGGATCAGGGAGCCGGTGCGGACGCCGCCTCCAGTACGGGGATCAGCACCTCCTCCTCGTGAGCGAGGTGCGCTTCGAGCTCGGCGGTGAGGCGCTCCACCTCGCGGAGCGCGGCGGCGGGGTCGGCGTCCTCGGCGGTGACGGCGCGGCGCAGTTCCTCCAGCAGGACCGCGATCCGCTCGTGCTCGCTGCGCAGCCGCTCCAGGACCGGGGCGAGCCCGGGGTTCCGGTCGGCGGCGAAGGGGAACAGCATCGTGTCCTCGCCGGTGTGGTGGTTGCGCAGGCCCTGGCACAGGGTGAGGCAGTTGATCCGGAGCTGGGTTCCGAGCCCCGGCCCGGACCTCCCGAACTCCTGGCGGATGAGGGCGAGTTCACGCCGGAAGGCGTCGTGCACCACCCTCGGGGCCTCGCCGGTGGAGCGCGCCGCGATATCCGGCGGACCGGCCTTGGGGATCTCGCGCAGGGCCACGACGGGGATGACTCGCTCCGTCCTGGCCTGGTAGTCGGCCCAGCCGGGGTCGGCGTCGACGGCGCGCGCGAAGACCTCGTCGCGCTCCGCGCCGGTCAGGACCCCGGCCTCGGCCTCGTAGGTGAAGACGCCGGTCTCGACGCGCACGCGGGGGTCGGCGACCAGGTTCCGGAACCAGTCGGGGTGCCGGGGCGAGCCGCCGGCCGAGGCGATGACCAGGACCCGGCCGCCGCCGTCGGGGTGGTAGCCGACGGGTGTGGTGTGCGGGGCGCCGGTGCGGGCGCCGGTGGTCGTCAGCAGGAGCAGGCGCGCTCCCTCGAAGGGGCCGCCGACCCGTCCGCCGTTGGCCCGGAACTCGTCGATGATCTGCTGGTTGAAGGCGTTGGGCATTCGCTGCTTTCTTCCGTGGGCGTGTGTGCCGTCTTTTCCTTTTCCCTGTGATTCCCGATGCCCTGACTCCCGCCTTTCCCCTGTTTACGCGCAGGGGAGATCGCCACGGGGCGCACGCGCGCATGCCCGTGGTGGGGCGTGGAGTGGAAGAAGAAAGAGGGGCGGACTCCTGGCCCGCCCGGGCCTCACTCGGAGGCCGGGCACCCAACTCGCTCACGGCACAAGGCCGACCCGGCAGTCATGGGCGTTACGGTAATGCGCAGCGCGGGTGGTGGAAAGCGGATTAGGGATTCTGGCCGTTAGGGGGTGGGGGTTCCGGGCGGGGCGGGCGGAAACTTCCCAGGCGGAGACGGAGGCGAGCCGGGAAAAGGGGAAGCGGTCCGTGAGAAGCCGCCGAGTTTCGGAATCGGGCGCGCTGGGGCGCCCGTTCGGCCGCCGGTGCCACGGGCCGATGAGGCGGTGTCGGCTCGGAATGCCGACAGATCGCGAGGAGAGTCCATCGTGCGGGGCCTGTGGTCCGTCCCCCTCTCGTCACGTCATGCGACACCTACGGCGTGGCCGGTGAGGGGATCGGTGGTCCGGCCGGGGCCGCGGAGTCCGGTACGCCCGCGTAGTCGGGCAGCTCGACGCCGTTGATCGCGCGTCCGACCAGCTCGGTGAACCATGCGCCGGTGAAATCGGGGAGCGGCTCGGCGTCCGGCCCGGGGGCGGTGCGGCTGCGGGCGTTCAACCGGCCGATCTCCTGGTTGGCCTCGACGTACGACCGCATCCGCGCCTCGTAACGGGCGAACCCGGCGTCGGGATCCCATCCGGCGGCGGCCAGCTCTCCGGCCATCAGGTAGGCGCCGACCAGGGCGAGGCCGGTGCCCTGCCCGGACAGCGGCGACGAGCTGAACGCCGCGTCCCCGAGCAACGCCACCCGCCCGCTCGACCAGCGGTCCATCACCACCTGGGCGACCTGGTCGAGGTAGAAGTCCGGAGCGTCGTCCAGGTGCGCGAGGATGTCCGGTGCCAGCCAGCCCAGGCCCGCCATCCGCTCCCGCAGCAGGGTCTTCTGGGCCGCGACGTCCCGGGGGTCGACGTCGAGGTCGGCCGAGGCGGAGTAGAACACGGCCATCGCCCGGGTGGCGTCCTGGACGGGCCGCAGGAGGGCGGAGCGTCCGGACTCCTGGTCCTGGTACTCCAGCAGCCAGCGGTCCAGCCCGAACTCGTTGGGCACGCTGTAGAAGGCCAGCACGTGCCCGAGGCGGTGGAGGAACCGCTCGTCCGGCCCGAAGACCATCGCCCGCAGCTCCGAGTGCAGCCCGTCCGCCCCGACCACCAGGTCGAAGCGCCGCCGGCTCCCGCCCGCGAGGACCACGTCGACCCCGTCCGCGTCCTGGGCGAGCTCGGCGATCCGGTCGCCGAAGACGTACTCGACGCCGTCGCGGGTGTCGTCGTAAAGCACCTGGGACAGGTCCCCGCGCAGGATCTCGATGTCCGCGATGAACCCGTCGCCGCCGTCGTCGTCGGCCCGGAAGGTCTCCAGCACCTTCCCGTCCGCGTCCACGGTGTGCGCGCCGGCGGTGTCGGTGCACGCCGCGCGCACCGCCGCGTCCAGCCCCATGCGCGCGATGACCTCCCTGGCGACCCCGCGCGCGTCCACCGCCTGCCCGCCGGGACGCAGCTCGGGAGCCCGCTCCACCACGGTCACCTCGGCCCCTCGCCGGCGCAGCCAGTGGGCCAGCGCGGGTCCCGCGACGCTCGCCCCCGCCACCAGCACCCTGGGACCGCTCACCCGCGTCCCCTGCCCGCCCGTCCGGTCGGTGTGCCCCTGGTCGGAGTCGTCGACGCCCATCACAGCCTCCATGTGCTTCCTCCCGCGCGGGCACGTCCCCGGCACAGGCCACCGCTGTCGGTGTGTCCAGCCGTATCGACCACGGTTCCGCACAGAACTCATCGGTCACGGCGGACATCGACGGGAAACGCCGACTCCGACGAGACGCACGGCAACCCGGACGCGGGGTGAACCGGGCGGAGCACCAGCCTGTCGCCGGGCCGCCGCCTGAGAATCCGCCCGATCCGCGTGCACATCCACGGAGAACGGGCACCGGACCCAGGGTGCCGGGACCCGGGCGTGGCGTGGCGCACTTTTGCAAGCAGGCGCTTGCAAAAGTTAGCGGGGGTGGGGCAGGGTAGGGGCATGGCATCGCTCAACGTCGGCAATCTCGGTGAGTACCTGCGCGAACAGCGGCGCAACGCGCAACTGTCGCTGCGGCAGCTCGCCGACGCCGCCGGGGTGTCCAATCCGTATCTGAGCCAGATCGAGCGCGGGCTGCGCAAGCCGAGCGCGGAGGTGCTCCAGCAGGTCGCCAAGGCCCTGCGGATCTCCGCCGAGACGCTGTACGTGCGGGCCGGCATCCTCGACGCCGAGCGCGACCGGGACGAGGTGGAGACGCGCGCCGTCATCCTCGCCGATCCCACGCTCAGCGAGCGGCAGAAGCAGGTGCTGCTCCAGATCTACGAGTCGTTCCGCAAGGAGAACGGCTTCGAGATCGCCGTGGTCGCCGAGGACGTCCGGGACACCGACACGCAGACGGCTCCCGGCGTGCGGCGGACGCAGGACATACCGGATACACAGGACACCGACCGCCACGGCCCCCGCACGGCCGACGGCAGCGATGCCGGCCCGCAGCAGTCGGCCAGTTGAGCAGGACGACAGGCATGCCGCGCAGCGGACCGCACACACCCTCAGTCGACAGCCGATCCGGGAGGACCACCCTCATGGCCATCACCGACGACATCCGCAAGGCCGCCACCAACCCGACGCCGCTCTACTTCCTCGCCGGCACCGCCGACCTCGCCGTCCAGCAGGCCAGGAAGGTGCCCGCGCTCGTGGAGCAGATCCGCGCCGAGGCGCCGGCGCGCATCGACACCGTCCGCAACATCGACCCGAGCGCCGTCCAGGAGAAGGCCGGCGCCCGCGCCAAGGTGGCGCAGGAGACCCTCCAGACCAAGGTCACCGGCTTCATCAGCACCCTCGACACCGACCTGAAGAAGATCGGTGAGTCCGCCCAGGACCTCGCGCTGCGCGGTGTCGGCGTCGCCGCCGAGTACGCGGTCAAGGCCCGGGAGACGTACGAGAAGGTCGCCGAGCACGGCGAGCAGGCCGTGAAGACCTGGCGCGGCGAGGCGGCCGAGGAGATCGAGGAACTCGCCGTGGCCGTCGAGCCGAAGGCCGAGCCGGGCGAGATCAAGGTCGAGGACAAGCCCGCCGGGACCGCCACCGTGACCGCGGCCCCCGTGACGCCCGCGTCGGCGGCGAAGAAGGCGCCGGCCAAGAAGGCCCCCGCCAAGAAGACCCCGCCCGCCAAGTAGGCGGTACCGCAGGGCGGTCCCGCAGAGCCTTCTCGGACCGCCGGGCGGAGCGACGGAGCAGTTGAGCGCGGCCGGGCACCCTTGGGGTGTCCGGCCCGTTCTACGGGTACGGTGGCGGGCGTAGGTGTCGGGTCGGAACGGGCGGTGGGCAGCATGCTGATGTTGGGCTTCGCGGGGTTGTTGGGACTGCTGAAGATCGTCCTGATGGCCCTCGCCGCCTTCGGGCTGTTCGACGCGGCCTTCCGGCGCGAGGACGCCTTCCGTGCGGCGGACAAGCAGACGAAGCCGTTCTGGCTGATCATCCTGGCGCTCGCGCTGGTGGTGAGCTACCTCTTCTCGATCCTGTCGTTCCTGCCGATCATCGGCGTCATCGCCAGCATCGTCTACATCGTCGACGTCCGGCCCGCCGTGCGCACGGCCTCCGGCGGGGGCGGCGGACGCGGCCGCCGCGGCTCCAGCAGCGACGGCCCCTACGGCCCGTACAACGGCGGCCGCTGACCCCTCCCCACGGCTCCGGGTCCGGGCCACCTCGCAGCGGCGTCCGCTGAGCCCTGTCGCGCGGGCGGATCTTGAGCGGCGCCCGCCTTGAAGGGCTGCCTCCGCCTGCATGTGGCGACGTGCGCCTCGATGAGCGACGCGCGCCCCGAAAAGACGACATCCGCCTCTCTCAGCGACGCCGACCTCGACGAGCGACACGCATCGAGGAGCGACGCCCGCATCGAGCAGCGACGCGCGCCTCGCTGGGCGACATCCGCCTTGAAGAGCGGCGCCCCGCCTCGGAGAGCGACACCCGCCCCGGAGAGCGCCCCGCGCCTCGAACGCCCCCCGCCCCGCCGCACGGCGCCATCCCGGCGCGCATCCTCCCGGTACGCCTGACGTGCCCCTCCCGTCGGCAGGCCCCTCGGCAGGGCGCCGACCACCGGGACGGTGGCCGGCCGTCGGTGTTCGAGGCGGGACCGGCCTCGGTCAACGGACCCGTCGGTCCGGGCGTCGACGCCACGCCGGTCGGTGGCCGCCGTGTTCCGGGGGCGAGTCCGACGTCGGCCGAGCGCCCTCGGTCAGGGCGCCGACCGCCCGGACGATCAGGGGCCGCCGGTGTCCGAGCAGGGCCGGAGCACGTCAGGGGCCGGGGTAAGTCTGGGCCGGCGTCGTCAGGGGGCGCGGTCCAGGAGCAGGACGGCCACGTCGTCCGTCAGCTCACCGCCGTTGAGGTCCCTGACCTCGTTGACCGTGGCGCGCAGCAGCTCCTCGCCCTCCAGGCCCTCGGCGAGCCGGCGGCGTACGAGTTCCACCATGCCGTCCTGGCCGAGCCGCTCCTTGCCCTCGCCGACGTGGCCCTCGATCAGGCCGTCGGTGTAGAGCATCAGGCTCCAGGCGGCGCCCAGCTCCACCTGCATGCGCGGCCAGCGGGCCTGCGGCAGCAGACCGAGCGCCGGGCCGCCGTACTCGTACGGCAGCAGCTGCGCGGGGCGGCCGGGGCGGGCGATCAGCGGCGACGGGTGGCCGGCCAGGCACAGCCCGGCCCGGCGGCCGTCCGGGGCGATGTCCACCGTGCACAGCGTCGCGAAGATCTCGTCGTTGTCGCGCTCGTGCTCCAGCACCTGCTGGAGCGTCGAGAGCAGCTGGTCCCCGCACAGGCCCGCCAGCGTGAGCGCCCGCCAGGCGATCCGCAGCTCGACGCCGAGCGCCGCCTCGTCGGGGCCGTGCCCGCAGACGTCGCCGATCATGGCGTGCACCGTGCCGTCGGGGGTGCGGACGGTGTCGTAGAAGTCGCCGCCGAGGAGCGCGCGGGAGCGTCCCGGGCGGTAGCGGGCCGCGAACCGCAGCGGGGAGCCCTCCAGCAGGGGAGTGGGCAGCAGGCCGCGCTCCAGCCGGGCGTTCTCCTGCGCCCGCAGCCGGGACTCGGTGAGCCGCCGCTCGGCCGTGTCGGAACGTTTCCGCTCCACCGCGTACCGGATCGCGCGGCTCAGCAGCCGTCCGTCCAGTTCCTCGCGCAGGAGGTAGTCCTGGGCGCCCACGCGCACCGCCTCGGCCCCGCGCTCGGCGTCGCCGGACCCGGTCAGCGCCAGCACGGCGTGCCGGGGAGCCAGTTCGAGGACGTGCTTGAGCGTGGCCAGCTCGTCGTCGCTCCCGGCGGCGCGGCCCGGGGTGGGCAGCGTCAGGTCGAGCAGGATGCAGTGGACGTCGTCCGTGAGCAGCCGCTCGGCCTCGGTGAGGTTGCGCGCGGTGCGGATGCGGATCGGCTTGCCCGCCGCGTCCAGCATCCGGGGCACGCTCAGTGACCCTGCCGGGTCGTCCTCGATCACGAGCAGGGTGAGGTTGGTGGTGTTGTCGGCGGGAGCCGTGGGGCCGCCCGCCGGTGCGCCCGCGAACGGGGCAACGGGTGAGGACGCGGCCTGAGCCTGACCACTTTCCGCGGCCGGGATCGCTCTCTGCCGCGGTACGGGTGCGGGCATCGTTGTGGGTTCCTTCCCTCCCCCCGAGGGTGTGGTGGGGCGAAGGGCCGACCCACCGACGGGGACCATAGCGGTACCCGGCGCCGCAGCGGAATGGTGTACGGCAAACGGCCACCGTCATATGCCGCATCCCGTAACGCATTTGGGCACGGTACGGCTCCAAGGGGAATGACGAACGTCACGTCGCGCGGGTTGCCCGGCCGTACGGACGTGACTCATCCCACGTGCGGTGGGTCACGTCGAGCGGGTCCGGCGCCCGCCCCCGCCCGCTCGCGGACCCCTGGGACGGCCCGGCAGGCCCTACTTGTCGGGCCGTACGACGCCGAGTATCGGCATCGAACCGGCCCCCGCGATCGTCACCGAACGGCCCGGACGCGGGGCGTGGACGATCGCGCCGTCGCCGATGTACATCCCGACATGGCTGGCGTCGTCGAAGTAGATGACGAGGTCACCGGGGCGCATGGACCGCACGTCGACGTGGGTGAGCTGCCGCCACTGCTCCTGCGAGGTGCGCGGGATGCCCAGTCCGGCGGCGGCCCACGCCTGCGAGGTGAGGCCCGAGCAGTCGTACGTCTTCGGTCCCTCGGCGCCCCACTCGTACGGCTTGCCGATCTGGGCGGTCGCGTACCGCACGGCCTCGCGGCCCTGGGCGGACGCGTTGCCGTTGATCTCCGCCAGGACGCCGGAACTCAGCCAGGCCGTCTGCGCCGCGTGCGCGGCGTCCTCCTCCAGCTTGGCGAGCCGCTCCTTCTCCTCGGCGGCGAGCTGCGACTCCAGCTTCTCGGCGCTGGCGATCCGCTGCTTGATCTTCTTCTTGGCGGCGGCCTTCGCCTGGCGGTTGGCCTCCAGGCGCCGCCACTGCGCGGAGGCGTCCTTGGTGTACTGCGCCAAGTCCTTCTGGGTGCGCGCCATCTCGGCGAGCATGCCCTTGGTCGCGTGCTCGCCCTGGCGGACCCGGCCGGCGCCGTCCAGGTACTGCTGCGGGTTGTCGCTGAGCCACAGCCGGGCGTCGGGCGGCAGGCCGCCGCCGCGGTACTGGGCGCGGGCCGCCGCGCCCGCCCGGTCCTGGAGTCTGTCCAGCTTCGCCTGGCCCTTGACGATCTCCCGGGCCAGCCCGACCAGCTGTGTGGACTGCTTCTCGGTCTTCTCCTCGGCGGCGTTGTACGCGTCCGTGGCGACCGCCGCCTCGTGATAGAGCTTCGCGAGCCTCTCGCGGACCTTCTCAAGCTCCTCGGCACTCTTGGGCGTTGTGCCGGACGGGGGCGCCGGTGTCGGGGTGGGGACCGGTACGGCCGGGCTCGCGTACGCCATGCCCGGTGCGCTCAACACGGTGACCGCGCAGACGAGAGCCACGGCCGCCGTGGTCAGGCTCCGCTTGCCGCATCCCATACTTCGCCCCCAAAGCTGATTTACCGTCAGTAACTTACGGACGCCTCGGGGATCGTGCCATGTCGGCGCGCGGTGTAACAGGGGCGGGCGGCAACTCCCTTCCCCTTTCCCCCTTCTGCTCCCCCCAGGCGATCTCCCCGTCTGTGTGACGAACGACTCACGGAGATCGTTCCCCGCAGGTCGGACGCCGTGTCGGCCGGGATCCCGGCAACGGGAAGGGCGTCGGGCGGCGGATCCAGGGGCGCGGTGACGCCCTCCCCGTCCGCACGAGCCGCCCGGAACCGCTCACCTCCGTGGCGCCAACGCCTCCCAGCGCACCGTCACTTCGCCCTGCCGCCAGCGGGACGCGCCGTCCGTGACGGGCCAGTCGGCGGTCAGGTCGCGGACCGCGCGTATCCAGCGCTGCCGTGCGCCGTACGAGGCGTAGGGCGCGGCGGCGGCCCAGGCGCGGTCGAAGTCCCGCAGGAACGCGTGCACCGGTTCACCCGGGACATTGCGGTGGATCAGGGCCTTCGGGAGCCGCTCGGCGAGGTCGGACGGGCGCTCCAGGGAGCCCAGGCGGGTGGCGAAGGTGACCGTGCGCGGCCCCTCGGGGCCGAGGGCGACCCAGACGTGACGGCGGCCGATCTCGTCGCAGGTGCCCTCGACGAGCAGCCCGCCACGTGAGCCGGTGGCCGGGTCGGCGGGGGCGAGTCGTCCCCGCATCAGGTCCCAGGCGGCGGCCACCTCGTCCTCGTCGTACTGGCGCAGCACGTTCGCGGCGCGGATCAGCGACAGCCGGCCCGGCACCGGGACCTCGAAGCCGCCGCGCCGGAAGACCAGTCCCTCGCGCTCGTACGCCTTGGCGACCGCGACCCGCTCCGGCTCGATCTCCACGCCCACCACGCGGGTCCGCGGAGCGGCCGTGCGCAGCCGCGCCAGCAGCTCGACCGCGGTCCAGGGCGCGGCCCCGTACCCGAGGTCGACCGCCACCGGGTCGGCGGCGCGGCGCAGCTCGGGGCCGTGCGCCGCGGCGATCCAGCGGTCCATGCGGCGCAGGCGGTTGGGGTTCGTCGTCCCGCGGGTCACCGCTCCCACGACGGCACCTCCGCCGCTCGGGCGGGGCCGAGAGCGGGGAAGGGGCGCGGCGCGGGCTGTCATGCGTACGAGGGTATGCGGAGGGGGCGGGCCCGTCGCGAGCCTGTGGACAACCCGCGATGACCCCACGCCGACCTGTGGACAACTCCGGCAGCCGCCTGTGGACAACTCGGCCGGACCCGAGAGGACGGGGGCCGGCCGTCGCCCGGAGGACTTCGCCGGGCCGGCCCGGAGCCGCGCAGGTGCGGCTCCCCTCCTCGGCCGTGTACACGACGTACGCGACGCGGCGTCGAACGGTTGAGCGATGAGCGGTAATGATTCGGCAAAGAGGAAATGGAGCGGAGCGCTCCGGCGTTCCCCTCCTTGGAGGGAGTCGTGCGCCCTCCTGACGGCACGCCCGCAGCGAGGAGGACCGCCACGTGAGCCAGTACGTCAGCAGGCTCGGGCGTCGCTCGGCGACGGCACCCTCGAGGCTCCGGCTGTACCGCAGGCCCCGTCGCGTCGCCATGCTCTCCGTGCACACGTCGCCGCTGCACCAGCCGGGCACGGGCGACGCCGGCGGGATGAACGTCTACATCGTGGAGCTGGCCCAGCGGCTGGCCGCGATCAACATCGAGGTGGAGATCTTCACCCGCGCGACGACCGGCGCCCTGCCGCCCACCGTCGAGCTGGCCCCCGGCGTCCTCGTCCGGCACGTCGACGCCGGCCCCTACGAGGGACTCGCCAAGGAGGACCTGCCCGCGCAGCTGTGCGCCTTCACGCACGGCGTCATGCAGGCGTGGGCGGGCCACCGCCCCGGTTACTACGACCTCGTGCACTCCCACTACTGGCTCTCCGGCCACGTGGGCTGGCTGGCCGCCGAGCGCTGGGGCGCCCCCCTGGTGCACGCGATGCACACCATGGCCAAGGTCAAGAACGCCGCGCTCGCCGAGGGCGACACCCCCGAGCCCGCCGCCCGGGTCATCGGCGAGACCCAGATCGTGCGCGCCGCCTCCCGGCTCATCGCCAACACCGCCGAAGAGGCCGGCGAACTCGTCCGCCACTACGACGCCGAGCCCGGCAAGGTCGCCGTCGTCCACCCGGGCGTCAACCTGGACCGCTTCCGCCCCGCCGACGGCCGGGCCGCCGCCCGCGCCCGCCTCGGCCTGCCGCAGGACGCGCTGATCCCCCTCTTCGCGGGCCGCATACAGCCCCTCAAGGCCCCCGACGTGCTGCTGCGCGCGGTGGCCGTGCTGCTGGACGAACGCCCCGAGCTCCGCTCGAACCTCCTCGTCCCCGTGGTGGGCGGGCCCAGCGGCAGCGGGCTCGCCAAGCCGGAGGGGCTGCAGAAGCTGGCGGCCCGGCTCGGCATCGCCGACGTCGTGCGGTTCCGGCCGCCCGTCGGCCAGGACGAGCTGGCGGACTGGTTCAGGGCGGCCTCGGTGCTGGTCATGCCGTCGTACAGCGAGTCGTTCGGGCTGGTCGCCATCGAGGCGCAGGCGGCCGGTACGCCGGTGCTCGCGGCGGCGGTCGGCGGACTTCCGGTGGCCGTGCGCGACGGGCGGACCGGGTTCCTGGTGCGGGGGCACGATCCCGCCGCCTACGCGCGCGTGCTGCGCGACTTCGCCGACGACGCGGAGCTGTCCGCCCGGCTGGGCGCCGCGGCGGCGCGGCACGCGCAGGGCTTCGGCTGGGACACGGCGGCCGCCGCGACGGCGGACGTGTACACCGAGGCGACGCAGGCCCACCGCCGCCGGGTGCGCGCCCACCACGGCTGACGCGCGCCGGCGGCGGGAGCCCGGGGTTCCCGCGCGGGCCGTCCGGGGGCTGACGTACGCTCGCTGCATGGCTGACGCAGCGTCGATCATCGAGCGGGTACTCACCGAGGCCGAGCTGGAGTGGGAGAGTCCGGAGACGGGCTCGTACGTCGTGAAGCTGCCGGGCACGCGCAAGCTGTCCACGACCGTCTCACTGATCGTCGGCAAGCACTCGCTCTCGCTGAACGCCTTCGTGATCCGCCACCCCGACGAGAACGCGGAAGCGGTCCACCGCTGGCTCCTGGAGCGCAACCTCAAGCTCTACGGGGTCTCCTACGCCGTCGACCGCCTCGGTGACGTCTACCTGGTCGGCAAGCTGCCGCTCGCCGCGGTGACGCCGGAGGAGATCGACCGGCTGCTCGGTTCGGTGCTCGAAGCCGCGGACGGTTCGTTCAACACGCTCCTGGAGCTCGGTTTCGCCTCCGCGATCCGCAAGGAGTACGACTGGCGGGTGTCCCGGGGCGAATCCACCCGGAACCTGGACGCGTTCACGCACCTGACCCAGCGGCCGACCGACTGACCCGGTACCGAACGGACTGGCGCGCCGCCGGACGGGCAGGCGCGCCGCGCGGCCGTAGGACCTCACCCCCGTCACCTGAACGCGGCGGGCTCCTCGATTCCCCTTGCAGGCCCCCTTCCCCGCCCCGGGTCGCCATGGCATGCTCGCCGCCGACGCAGATCTGAACGTCGTTCACATGTGTGAAAGGTGGCGGACATGGGCGACCGGTACGCGGGGATCACCAGGCGGAGTCTGCTCGGCGGTGCCACGGCCGTGGCCGCGACCGCCGTGGCCGGCGGGACGGCGACGGCCGCCGCGGGCCCGGCGCCCGGCGGAGCCGCCCCGGCCCCCGGTCACGTCCCGGAGCTGTGGCGGGAGTTCTCCCGCGCACCCTTCACCCACCCGCAGATCCCGTACGTCGGCCGGGCCGGACAGCGCGCCGGGGCGGCGCGCTTCCCCCGCCGCCCCGTCGTCACCGACGTACGCGACCACGGCGCCGTCGCCGACGGCACGACCGACTGCGCCCCCGCGATCAACCGTGCCATCGCCGCCGCCGGAAGGGCCGGCGGTGGCACGGTCCACGTCCCGCCGGGCACCTACCGCATCGACGGCCTGATCCGCATCGGACACGACGACGTCGTCCTGCGCGGCGCCGGAAGCGGCCGCACCACCCTGTACGCCACCAGGAACCTCACCGAACTGATCGGCCCCTACGGCTCCCGCTACGGCGGCGACAAGTCGTCCTGGTCCTGGGCGGGCGGCCTCATCTGGCTGGCGCCGCAGGCCCGTTGGGAGTCCCTCGTCGCCGCCGTCCGAACGAGGGCCTGGCCCTTCGAGGGCTGGACCGGCAACGCCCGGGACGAGTGGGAGACGCTGACGACCGTGGCACCGGCCACCCGCGGCTCCCGCACGGTGACGGTCGCCGACGCGAGCGGCCTGACGCCGGGGCGCCTGGTCCTGCTCCGCCTCGCCGACGACGCCGGGCACACCCTCCTCCGGCACATGGCGGGCGACGGCCCCGGCGCCGCGTCGTACTCCTGGGACGACAAGACCAAGCTGACCAGCTACGTCCCGTACGAGTGGCCCGTGCGCATCGCGCGCGTGCGCGGCAGAAAGGTGACCCTCGAACGCCCGCTGCCCCTGGACGTCCGCCCCGAATGGGACCCGCGCCTGACCACCCACGTGCCGGCCCTCACCGGCTCCGGCGTCGAGGGGCTCACCCTGGAGGCCGTCGAGACCGCGCAGTCCCCGCACCTGCTCGACAAGGGCTACAACGGCGTCACCTTCCAGTGCGCGTACGACTGCTGGGCGGACGACGTCGTCGTGCGCCACGTCGACAACGGCTTCGGGCTCGTCGCCGCCTCCGCCTGCACCCTGCGCCGTACGAGGGTCGCGGGGCGGGGCTCCCACCACCCCTACTTCTGCCGCGAGGGCTCGCACGACAACCTGATCGAGGACTTCACGATCGAACAGCGCACGGTCCCCGCGCCCGCCGGAACCCAGCTCCACGGCATCAACGTGGAGGGCCTCTCCTCGTACAACGTCTGGTCGCGCGGCCGGATGGAGATGGGCACCTTCGACTCCCACCGGGGCCTGCCCTTCGCGAACGTCCGCACCGACATCACGGTCGAGAACAACGGCCGACACGGCGGCGACGCGAGCGCCGGTCCCCTGTTCGGCGCCCGCTTCACCCACTGGAACATCCGCGTCACCAACGGCCGCGCCGGCCTGATGAAGATCGACGGACTCGCCCCGTACAGCGCCACCGTCGGGCTGAACGAGGTCACCGAGTTCGACCAGACCGACCTACCCGACTTCACCGGCGACCTGCACTCCCGCCTGGAGCTGTACGGCACCACGGACGCCGTACGGCCGCGGAACCTGTACGACGCTCAGCGGGACGCGGTGCGGTAGCGCCCGGGGGCCACGCCGACCAGCCGCTTGAAGTGCCGGGTGAGATGGGACTGGTCGTAGAAACCGGTCGCCGTCGCCACCTCGGCGGGCCGTGCGCCCTCCAGCAGCAGCCGGCGGGCGCGGTCCACCCGGCGGGACATCAGGTACTGGTGCGGGGCGATCCCGAAGGCCGAGCCGAACGCCCGGACGAGATGGGCGGGATGGGCGTGCAGGAGCAGCGCTGCCTCGTCGAGGCCGATGCCCGGCACCAGCCGCTCGTCGAGGAGTTCCCGCAGCCGGTGGGCGAGCGGGCGGTCGCCGGCCGCCCGGTCGGCCGGCGGGGTGCCGGCCCCCGGCCCGGGGCGCAGATGCGTGCGCAGCCGCTCGCCGATCAGCGTCAGCCGGCTCTCCGCCTCCAGCTCGTCGCCGGGCCGCGCGAGGGCCGCGTGCAGCTGCCCGACGCGGTGGCGCAGCACCGGGTCGGCGAGGTCGGGTCCGTCCACCGCCGGCCCGATCAGGCTCTCGTCGAGCCGGCTCAGGTCCAGGTACAGGACCCGCTTGCGGAAGCCGTCCGCGGTCGCCGGGGACCCGTTGTGCGGGACGTGCGGGGGCAGCAGCGAGACCGTGTCGTGCGGGGTGCCGTGCTCGTGCCGGTCCAGGTCGTACCGCACCGCCCCGGCGTCCACGATGAGCAGCGTCCACGCGTCGTGCACGTGCATCGGGTAGGCGTACTCGGTGTAGTGGGCGTGGAAGACCTCCACGACGCCCGGGACACGCGGGCGCCACGCGGAGATCTCGCGCTGGGCCACCATGCAAGAAACGTACAAGACCGCGGACCGGCCCGGTCGGCAGTCTCGAGGCATGAGCAGCGAGAACACTCCGGGCACCGTCTCCGCGAGCCCCTCTTCAGCGACCCCCGCCACCCCGGACGCCGCACCCGTCCGCTTCGACACCAGGATCGCCGTGCTGCTGCGCGACGACCTGGAGACCTGGCAGCGGCTGAACGTCACGGCGTTCCTGGTCAGCGGCCTCGGCTCGGCCGTCCCCGAGGTGGTCGGCGAGCCGTACGAGGACGCGGACGGCACGCCGTACCTGCCGATGTTCCGGCAGCCGGTGCTGGTCTTCGAGGGCTCGAAGGAGACGCTGACCGCCGCGCACACCCGCGCCCTCACCCGTGCGCTGCCCCGGGCCCTGTTCACGGCCGACCTCTTCGCCACCGGCAACGACCGGGACAACCGGGCCGCCGTACGGGCCGTGCCGGCGGCCGACCTGGACCTGGTGGGCCTCGCCGTGTACGGCCCGCGCAACGGCGTGGACAAGGTCCTCAAGGGGGCGCGGATGCACCCCTGACGGCGGCCGGCCCGAGTGTTGTCACCGGCTCACCCGGCGGCGACCTCCGGGCGGGCCTAGTCCCTGGAGGCCGGTGCGTTGGCGTGCTTCGGCCCCGGCGTCAGGTCGGCGGGCAGCGCCGCCGACGGGGTCGGGGGCAGCTCGGTCGGCAGTCCCGCGGACGGGTCGGCGGGGCCGCCCACCGACAGGGCCGCGAGGGATTCGGCCGGCTGCGACGGCGGGCCGGTCGGCGTCTCCGGGGGCAGGCTGCGCATCAGGGCGCTGTAGCCGACCGCGGCGGCCGTGCCCACCACCGCGCACAGCCCCCACAGCCACGCCGCGCCGAACCGGTCGATGACGACGCCGGACATCACCGGCGCGACCAGGGCGGCGAGCGACCAGGACATCGTGTACATCCCCTGGTAGCGACCGCGCCCGTGCACCGGGGAGAGGCGGACCACCAGCCCCGTCTGGGTGGGCGCGTTGACGATCTCGGCCAGCGTCCACACGCACACCGTGAGGGCGAAGAGACCGACCGAGCCCGCGAACGCGGTGAGCCCGAAGCCGTAGCCCGCGAGCAGCGAGGAGATCACGAGCAGGCGCTTCGGGTCCCGGTGCTCGATGAACCGCGTGACCGGGATTTGGAGGGCGACGATGAGGACACCGTTCACGGCGATCGCCATGCCGTAGTCCGCGGCCGTGAAGCCAGCCGTGCCCATCGCCACCGGCAGCCCCACCGAACCCTGCTGGAAGACGACGGCGACCAGGAAGGACAGCCCGACGACGCTCATGAAGCGGCCGTCGCGCAGGACGGTGCCGAGGTTCGTCACCGGTTCCGCGGAGGACTTGGCCGTGGGCGCCGGCCTGGACTCCGGCAGCTTGGCGAAGACGACGAGCGCGCAGACCAGGGTCATGCCCGCCTCGATGAGGAAACCGGCGAGGTAACTGAACTCGGCGATGAACCCGGCGCCCATCGAGGAGACGGCGAATCCCAGGTTGATGGCCCAGTAGTTCAGTGAGAACGCCCGTACGCGGTCCTCGGGGCGCACGATGTCGGCCATCATCGCCTGCACGGCGGGCCGGGAGGCGTTGCTCGCCATGCCGACCACGAAGGCGACACCGGCGATCGCCACCGGATCGTGCACGAAGCCGAGCAGCGCGACGGACGCCGCCGTGGACGTCTGTGCCACCAGCAGGGTGGGCCGGCGCCCGAGCCGGTCGGTCATCACGCCCGCGCCGAGCGAGGAGATGACCCCGCCGAGGCCGTGCAGGGAGGCGACGAGACCGGCGTACGAGGCGGAGTAGCCGCGGTCCAGCGTCAGGTACAGCGCCATGAACGTGGCGACGAAGGCGCCGAGGCGGTTGACCAGGGTGCTCGTCCACAGCCACCAGAACTCGCGGGGGAGTCCCGAGACGGTCTCTCGGACGGCGCGTCTCATGACGGCGAGCGGCATCGGGTCCCCCACAGGTAAGCGGCTCAGGCGGTGATCACAACTTACGAGCGGTGGGACCGGGGGAGCCACTCAATTAGCAGATGCCGTCAACTGTCCGGCTTCCGGGCAGACGAGCGAGGGTGTGAAGGCTTCCATTACGCTCGGATCCATGGCCGACGCACCGTACAAGCTGATCCTCCTCCGCCACGGCGAGAGCGAATGGAACGCGAAGAACCTGTTCACCGGCTGGGTGGACGTCAACCTCAACGAGAAGGGCGAGAAGGAGGCAGTCCGCGGCGGTGAGCTGCTCAAGGACGCCGGCCTGCTGCCCGACGTGGTCCACACGTCGCTCCAGAAGCGCGCGATCCGCACCGCCCAGCTCGCGCTGGAGGCCGCCGACCGCCTCTGGATCCCGGTCCACCGCTCCTGGCGCCTGAACGAGCGGCACTACGGCGCCCTCCAGGGCAAGGACAAGGCGCAGACGCTCGCCGAGTTCGGCGAGGAGCAGTTCATGCTCTGGCGCCGCTCGTACGACACCCCGCCGCCGCCGCTGGACCGCGACGCCGAGTACTCCCAGTTCGAGGACCCGCGCTACGCGACCCTCCCGCCGGAGCTGCGCCCGCAGACGGAGTGCCTCAAGGACGTCGTCGTCCGCATGCTGCCGTACTGGTTCGACGGCATCGTCCCGGACCTCCTGACCGGCCGCACGGTCCTGGTCGCCGCCCACGGCAACTCGCTGCGCGCCCTGGTCAAGCACCTGGACGGCATCTCGGACACCGACATCGCGGGCCTCAACATCCCGACGGGCATCCCGCTCTCCTACGAACTGGACGCCGACTTCAAGCCGCTGAACCCGGGCGGCACCTACCTCGACCCGGACGCGGCAGCGGCAGCGATCGAGGCGGTCAAGAACCAGGGCAAGAAGAAGTAACGCGACACTGATAAGCCCCCTGCCCACGGTCCTCCGCGAAGCAGGGGGCTTTTCGGTGCGCCCGGCCGGCCGCCGAGGTGCCCCAGGGGGACGCACAGCAGGGGGCAGCCGTCTCTGTCCGGGGGCGAAGGCGCCATGCCATCATCGGGCGATGCTCACTGAGGAGGAAGCACGCCGACTGGTGGCAGCCGAGATCGACGACGCACGAGGCAACCTGGAGTACGACCTCCAGATCTTGCGCGTAGAAGCCTTGTCATTCGGGTGGATCTTCTACTGGGGACCAGTGGGGGATGGCCAGAGCGGTCGGCGCCCTCGGCTGGGAGGCAACGGCCCCTTCCTGGTGGACCGCGAGAGCGAGCGGTTGATCCGAACGGCCACCAGCGCTCCCGTGTCCCGGCAGGTCGCTGACTACGAAAACCGACTACGGCGCGAAGCCCACGCCCGGAACGTGGCAGCGAAACGGGCTGCACAGCAACCATGAGGACGCCTGCGGACCCTCCGAAGGCGAGGAGCACACCGGCCCCAGGTCGCCCACCTGCCGGTCGGCGTGACAGGACTGTGCATCCTGAGCACCATGACGAACCCCGAGGGCCCGTACGTGAAGGTGCACTTCCGGCTTGAGGTCGAAGGCGACTGGCCTCCGGCGTCGGTGGAGAGCCTGTGGGCTGTCGACCAGGGCGACGGCACCGTGCGGCTCGACAACATCCCTTGGTTCGTCCGAGGCGTGGCATGCGGGGACGTCGTGGCGACCGAGCCCGACGAAAAGGGCGTGCACTGGGGCGGCGACGTGGTCCGGCGTTCGGATAACTGCACCATCCGCCTCATCGTGTTCCGTGACAGTGGCTCGGAGGCCGCACGGCAGAGCGTGATCGATGCGTTCCGCGAAGTCGGCGTCGACGGCGAGGGGATTGAGCGGTTCGGCATGGTCGCTCTGGACGTTCCACCCACTGCCGATCTCGCCAAGGTGCAGAGGCTGCTGAAGCACGGTGTTGCAGAGGAGTGGTGGGACATGGAAGAGGGGTGCATCACCCCGCAGTGGCGGGCTGCTTCCACCGGTTGATGTCGGTCAGGCGGGTCATGCTGGAGGTTTCCGGCTCTCCTGTTCGGTGGGAGCCTCTGGGGTGACAAGGGCGGGCCCCGCAACTGCGGCCAGACGACTGGGGCGCTCTTGCGCTGGTGCCGTCGGGTGTGGTCGTGAGGGGGACGGCGCATGGACAGGCGGACGGGGGTGTCTGCCGGCGGATGGGCTGGGCGTTCGCTGGGGCAGCACCTTTGGGTGTGCTTCAGGAGCGTGCCGTTCTACGCGGCGGGTGCCGTGGTCCTGCACCTTCCGGCTGGTGCGCCCCGGCTGTACGTGTTGCTGCTGGCCGCCGGGTTCGCGGTGACCGAGCCGTACTTTCAGACGCGCCGGAACCGCCGGAAGCGTCGGCATGCTGGTGCCCTGAGCGAATAGGCACTCGGGCGGGGGCCTGGTCGGGCGGCTTTGCCGCCTGACCTCGCGGGAGATGTGCCCGCCATTACCCGAGCGTCACAAGCGTTGCCCGCACGCCGCCCGTGACCCGGTCCAGGTCGGCGGCACCCCAGGCCGCCGGTGCCCCCCGACCAGCGCCCCGGCATCCGGGCATCCTCCCGATCCCCCGCCCCCGGCGATCAATCGCCCCACCTCCGCCAGCGCGGCCCCCGTCAATACAACCGCCCCCTCAGTGCAGCCGCCCCGGCTGGTAGGCGCCCGCCGGCTGGCGGGCCATGACGTTGCCGCGGTTGAAGGCGTTGATGAGGGCGATGGTGCACACCAGGGCCGTGAGCTGCTCCTCGTCGTAGTGCTTGGCGGCGTTCGCCCAGACCTCGTCGGTGACGCCGCCCGCCGCGTCGGCGATGCGGGTGCCCTCCTCGGTCAGCTCCAGGGCGGCCCGCTCGGCCTCCGTGAACACCGTGGCCTCCCGCCAGGCCGCCACCAGGTGGAGGCGGACCGAGGTCTCACCGGCGTGCGCGGCGTCCTTGGTGTGCATGTCGACGCAGAACCCGCACCCGTTGATCTGGCTGGCGCGCAGCAGCACCAGTTCGCGGGTCGCGGCCGGGAGCGCCGACTCGGCGAGAACGCGGTTCGCGGCGACGAGGTGCTTGCCGAAGGCGGCCGCGACCGGGCTGGCCATGAGGTTCATCCGAGCTTCCATGCTGCACTCCTGTGTCGTGTCGGTGCGGACACCACTAGGACGGGACGGCCGCCCGGGATGTGACACGGCTCGGTGTGACCTGCGTCGCGCGCGTCCGGGAGGCGTCCGCCGCCAGACCCGCCCCCGCCGCGCGGATCCCGCCCCCGCCGCGAATCCCGCCCCCGGCGCCACCAAGGAGTGAACGGCGGCGAGGGGGCCGCGGGGGCCGGTGGGGCGTACGAGGGAGCGGGGCTCGGTGCGGCGGGTCGCGGGGCTCGGCGGGTGGTGTGAGCGGGGCCGCGGGCGGGCGGGAGCGGGGGCGGAGGGCCGTTGCGCTGGATGGGCGCGGCGAGGTTTGCCCGGAACGCCCCCGGTCCATGGCTGTTGACGACCCTTCAACCCCCGACAAAAGGGAGTTTCTTCATGCGCATGCGCACGATCGTCACCGCGGTGGTCCTGTCCGCCGGATGCGTCCTGGGCGGTTCGGCCCAGGCCATGGCCAACGACTGGGGCGGCGACAACGACGGCCACGTCTCCGGCTGCGGGATCCTCGCCGGCACGACCGCCGGCAGCGGTGAGGCCAACACCTACTACGCCGAGGGCTGTCTGAACGTCGACAACGACGACGAGGGCCGTGACTGGGGCCACGACGACGGCCGTGACTGGGGCCACGACGACGAGGGCCGCGGCGAGGGCCACGACGGCCGCGACGAGAACCACGCGGGCATGTCGGACCCGCTGCACCTCGGTGGCGTCCAGGGCTGACGCCCGCTGAGCAGAAGGGGCCCCGCCCGACACGGCGGGGCCCCTTCGTCGTCCTACCCGGTCAGCCGCACTGACAGGGGTTGCCCGACTGGCAGCCGCAGCCGCAGCCGGAACCGCACCCGCAGGCACCGAACAGCGGCAGGCTCTTGATCTCGGCGGGCGCTTGCGTCTCGCGGTCCTGCGTGGGGTCGGGCGTACCGGGGGATTCGGCCATGGGTCCCTCCTTCGGACACGAAGGTGTGCGGTGCGGTGCGAAAGGCACCGCACCGCACAGCTTCCGTTCACCCATTGCATGCCCACCCGGGCGGGCGCATCAACGGCGCACGGAGGCTTTCGGGCGCCCCCGCGGACCGGGTTCAGGCCCCCTCGGCCCCCGTCACGGGCGGGATGTCCGTCTGGAGGACGTCCGCGTGCTCACCCGTGACGAGGTAGACCACGCGCTTGGCGACGGACACCGCGTGGTCGGCGAAGCGCTCGTAGTAGCGGCCGAGCAGCGTCACGTCGACCGCCGTCTCGATGCCGTGCTTCCACTTGTCGTCCAGCAGGTGCTGGAAGAGCGTGCGGTGCAGCAGGTCCATCTCGTCGTCGTCCTGCTCCAGCTGGAGGGCGAGGTCGACGTCCTTGGTGATGATGACCTCGGCCGCCTTGGCCATGAGGCGCTGGGCGAGCTGGCCCATCTCCAGGATCGTGGCGTGCAGGTCGTGCGGGATGGCCCGCTCGGGGAAGCGCAGCCGGGCGAGCTTGGCGACGTGCTGCGCCAGGTCGCCGGAGCGCTCCAGGTCGGCGGACATCCGCAGCGACGTCACGACGATCCGCAGATCCGTCGCCACCGGCTGCTGGCGGGCCAGCAGTGCTATCGCCCGGGCCTCCAGCTCGTGCTGCAGATCGTCGACCTTCTGGTCGGCGGCGATCACGCTCTCGGCCAGTTTCAGGTCGGAGTCGAGGATGGCCGTCGTGGCGCGCCCGATCGCCGACCCGACAAGCCGGGCCATCTCGACCAGGCCCTCGCCGATCGAGTCCAGTTCCTCGTGGTACGCGTCCCGCATCAGGATGTCCCTCTCTTACGTCTTCTCTGGGGGTTCCGGGGGCTGGGCCCTGACCGCCGGACAGGCCCTGTGAACCCCACGCTCCCACGTTCGGGCCCCTACGCGTCCGTTTCCGTCACCCCAAATGAACCATCACTGGCTCCAAGGTGAACTCTGGGCGACGAGTGTTCGAGCTCGCACTCGGATGGCTGTGGCCTCGACCGGCGACATGCCTAACCTGGGGGCATGGACGTGAACGCGGCGGTCGCCGCAGCGGCAGCGATCGCCGGAGTGCTCACCGGTGTCATCGCCATGCTGGCGTTCCGCTGGAGCGAGCGCGACCAGAAAAGGCCCACCAGGACCTCCCTGCACACGGACGCCGTGCTTCCCCCGGGGGTGGACACGGTGCTGTCCGTGCTCCGGTCCTCCGCCGTCGTACTCGACGAGGCGGACGCCGTGGTGAAGGCCAGCTCCGCCGCGTACGCCCTCGGGCTCGTGCGGGGCGGGAAGCTGGCCGTCGAGCCGATGATGCAGATGGCCCGCGACACCCGCCGAGACGGGGAGATACGCCAGGTCGAGCTGGATCTGCCCCGGCGGGGCACCGGGCGGGGCGAGGCCCTCGCCGTGTCCGCCCGGGTGGCGCCGCTCGGGTCCCGGCTCGTGCTCCTGCTGGTCGAGGACCTCACCGAGGCGCGCAGGATCGAAGCGGTACGACGCGACTTCGTCGCGAACGTGAGCCACGAGCTCAAGACGCCCGTGGGAGCGCTTTCACTGCTCTCCGAGGCTGTCATGGACGCCTCCGACGAACCCGAGGCCGTGCAGCGCTTCGCCGGCCGCATGCAGATCGAGGCCACCCGGCTCACCAACCTCGTGCAGGAGCTCATCGACCTGTCGCGGGTGCAGAACGACGACCCCCTGGAAGACGCCGAGCCCGTCCGGGTGGACGAGCTGGTGGCGGAGGCGATCGACCGCTGCCGCCACCAGGCCGGTACGAAGCAGATCACCATGGCGGCGGGCGGCACCGCCGAACTCCACGTCTGGGGGAACCGGGGTCAGCTGGCCGCCGCGCTGGGCAACCTGGTGGAGAACGCCGTCAACTACTCGCCGGCCCGCACCCGGGTCGGCATAGCCGCGCGCCGGGTGACCGCACCCGGCGGAGACCTCATCGAGGTGGCCGTGACCGACCAGGGCATCGGCATCTCGGACAAGGACAAGGAGCGCATCTTCGAGCGCTTCTACCGCGTGGACCCGGCCCGCTCACGTGCCACCGGAGGCACCGGCCTGGGACTCGCGATCGTCAAGCACGTGGCCGCCTCGCACGGCGGGGAGGTCACGGTGTGGAGCTCGGAGGGACAGGGCTCCACCTTCACCCTGCGACTGCCGGAGGCGGGCGCGGCCCGCGCCCGCCTGACCGGTCACCACATGCCTGGACTCGACGAAGACGACGAGAACGAGCAGCCCGACGGAACGACCGCCGTCTCATCCCCGTACGAACCGCATCCTGCCCCGGAGGTCCTTCCGTGACCCGAGTGCTCGTCGTCGAGGACGAGGAGTCCTTCTCCGACGCCCTGTCGTACATGCTCCGCAAGGAGGGCTTCGAGGTCGCCGTCGCGACCACCGGGCCCGACGGCCTCGACGAGTTCGAGCGCAACGGCGCCGACCTCGTCCTGCTCGACCTGATGCTGCCCGGCCTGCCGGGCACCGAGGTCTGCCGTCAGCTGCGCGGACGCTCCAACGTTCCGGTGATCATGGTCACCGCGAAGGACAGCGAGATCGACAAGGTCGTCGGGCTGGAGATAGGGGCGGACGACTACGTCACCAAGCCCTTCTCCTCCCGCGAGCTGGTCGCCCGGATCAGGGCCGTCCTGCGCCGGCGGGGTGAGCCCGAGGAGGTCACTCCGGCGGCCCTGGAGGCCGGACCGGTCCGGATGGACGTGGACCGTCACGTGGTCACCGTCGCCGGCTCAAAGATCGACCTCCCGCTGAAGGAGTTCGACCTCCTGGAGATGCTGCTGCGCAACGCGGGCCGTGTGCTGACCCGCATGCAGCTCATCGACCGGGTGTGGGGCGCCGACTACGTGGGCGACACCAAGACCCTCGACGTCCACGTGAAGCGCCTGCGCGCCAAGATCGAGCCGGACCCGGGCGCGCCGCGCTACCTGGTGACGGTGCGCGGTCTCGGCTACAAGTTCGAGCCGTAGACCGGCCCGGACGGCGAGCGGACGCACGAAGGGCGGCACCCCCCGCGAAGGGGGTGCCGCCCTCGGCCGTGCGTGAGCCGGGTGCCGCCGGGTCAGTGACCCTCGGCCGACTGGGAGGCGGAGGCACTGGCCGACGCGGCGTCGGTCGGGGTGCCGGTGGCCTCGTCGGACGGCGAGGCGGACGCGCCGGCCGACTTCGACGGCTTGCCGCTCGGGGAGGCGGACGCGGAGGCGCCGGGCGCCGCCGGGACCTCCGTCGGGCCCCAGCCGGTGAAGTAGCTCTCGGCCGGGACGACGAAGGCCCGCAGGCTCACGTCACCGGTCTCGCTGAAGTTGAAGGTGACCTTCTGCGCGTTGCCGTCCTGGACGGCCTCGGGGGTGCTCTCCAGCACCGCGGAGGCGTTGCCCTTGCCGCCGATGAGGACGGAGCCGTTGGCCGGGATCGTCAGCTTCCCGGATCCCTTGGCGGGCTTGATCGTGGCGGTCTGGCCGGCCACGGTGATCGAGTCCAGGGTCTGGGGGGTGCTCTCGCCGTTGAAGACGGCCGCGGAGATCGCGGCGGGGCCGGACGACTCCTTGTCGGGCTGCGTGATGACGAGGGCGTTCTGGACCTTGATCTCGCCCACGCTGGTGGCCGCGTTGTCAGGCTTGACCTGCAGGGTCTCGGCGTTATGGCCGGCGCTGCAGGCGGCGAGCGAGGCGATCGAGAACGCGATGGCGGCGGCGGCGAGGGAGCCGCGTCGAAGGCTGCTGCTCACGGCGGCGGCAACTCCTAGAACGTGGGCGAACGAGGGGCGGGCGGCCGTACGGCTGTAAAGCCGCCCTAAGGGTCTGTCAGCGGCCTTAGGTTACCGAGCCGTTCCCGCGCCGCCGCACCCGACCCGCCCCTACGGGCCGCCGGGCTGCGCCGGACCGCCGGCGGGGGCGGCCGGACCGGGCCCGGGGGGAGGCGCGCGGGGTAGTTGGACGCTGCACCGGTCCGCCATTCACATAAGCGCCGGGGGCCTTGACTTGCGGATTTCCCGGTGGGGATCGGTAACGGCCGGTGCGGAATGCGCAGCGCGCCGGAGAATTGATCATCGGCCGTAGTGATCAATTCCCGAAACGTCTCGTACCCGACTCCCCTCACCGAACGGAGTAGCGGAAGTCGCCCTCTTGGAGTCGGACAAAATAGGACGTTCGGACCACCTGGGGCCACTTCCGGGGTGTGTGACGTACGTGTTTCGCTCGGCCTGGACAGCCGCTCCCACCTGCGAATACCCTCTTCCGCTCGCCCCTCGCAGCACGTTCCGGTTGTGCTTGTCAAGCCCCGAGATATGCCCTGACCTGCGAAAACGCCATTCAGAAGACGCCGTTTCCGTGTTACTCTGGATAGCCACGGAAGGGGTACCTGTCACATGACGTTCAAGGTTGGCGACACCGTGGTCTATCCCCATCACGGGGCCGCGCTGATCGAGGCCATCGAAACTCGCCAGATCAAAGGCGTGGACAAGACCTACTTGGTGCTGAAGGTCGCCCAGGGCGACCTGACGGTACGTGTGCCAGCGGACAATGCGGAGTTCGTCGGCGTGCGTGATGTGGTCGGTCAGGACGGGCTGGACCGGGTCTTCGAGGTGCTGCGCGCGCCGTACGCCGAGGAGCCCACGAACTGGTCGCGTCGCTACAAGGCAAATCTGGAGAAGCTCGCCTCGGGCGATGTCATCAAGGTCGCGGAAGTCGTGCGTGACCTGTGGCGTCGTGAGCGCGAGCGCGGACTCTCCGCAGGTGAGAAGCGCATGCTCGCCAAGGCTCGGCAGATCCTGGTGAGCGAGCTGGCTCTCGCGGAGAACACGAACGAGGACAAGGCCGAGGCCCTGCTCGACGAGGTCCTCGCGTCCTGACGACGACGGTCGTCGAGCGACGGCCGTCCCGGCGGCGGTGCCCGTCGAGACGGCGGCCGGATTGACGCAGGCGCCGGCCTGTTCAGCGCAACGTAATGCCGCGGTGCCCGATGACGCGAAAGCTGTCGCCGGGCGCTGCGGCATGTTCGTGCCCGGACGCCGTCCGGGCACGGAACCCCGATGTCGTGCCTCGGGGCCGTCCCGGTCACCCGGCCTTCCGCGGTCCCGGTCCCCGACCGGTCGCGCGAACACCGGATGATCACGTGCGGCCCCGATACTGATGTGCCGGGCCCGGGCAGCCGACTCGACCGGATGTCACGGAAGGGGTCCGGTCAAGCGTCGCGCCCGGCACTGCCCCAACCGTCGGCCGGGGGTACGCCCAGGCCATACCCACCTCGGCCGAGCACACAAACCTGACAGGAACCGATGTCTGACGAATCGCGCCCTTCACCGCCGGAACCCCGCACCGCGGTCGTGATTCCGGCCGCCGGCCGGGGTGTGCGCCTCGGTCCGGGCGCCCCCAAAGCACTCCGCGCGCTGAACGGCACGCCCATGCTCGTCCACGCCGTACGCGCCATGGCCGCCTCCCGCGCGGTCTCCCTCGTCGTCGTCGTGGCCCCGCCCGACGGCGCGGCCGAGGTCAGGACGCTCCTCGACGCCCACCCGCTGCCGGAGCGGACCGACTTCCTCGTGGTCCCCGGCGGGGAGAGCCGCCAGGAGTCCGTGAGGTGCGGCCTCGACGCGCTGCCGGACGGCGTCGACATCGTCCTCGTGCACGACGCGGCCCGGCCGCTGGTGCCCGTGGACACCGTGGACGCGGTCATCGAGGCGGTACGGGACGGCGCCCCCGCCGTCGTACCTGCGCTGCCGCTCAGCGACACCGTCAAGCAGGTCGACCCGCGCGCCGACGGCTCGCCCGAGCCGGTCGTCGCCACGCCCGAGCGGGCCCTGCTGCGTGCGGTGCAGACCCCGCAGGGCTTCGACCGCGACACGCTCGTACGCGCCCACGCGGCCGTCAGCGACGACGTGACCGACGACGCGAGCATGGTCGAGCGGCTCGGCACCCCCGTCGTCGTGGTGCCGGGGCACGAGGAGGCGTTCAAGGTGACGCGCCCCCTGGACCTCGTACTCGCCGAGGCGGTCCTCGCGCGCAGGAGGCTCAACGATGGGTTCTGAGACGTCCGCCGGCCGGCCGCCCGCGAACCTGCCGGTGCTTCCGCAGGTCGGGATCGGTACCGACATCCACGCCTTCGAGGAGGGCCGCGAGCTGTGGTGCGCGGGGCTGCTCTGGGAGGGCGAGGGGCCCGGGCTCGCCGGGCACTCCGACGCGGACGTCGTCGCGCACGCCGCGTGCAACGCGCTGTTCTCCGCGGCGGGACTCGGTGACCTCGGGGCCCACTTCGGGACCGGGCGGCCCGAGTGGGCCGGCGCCTCGGGGGTCACGCTGCTCACCGAGGCCGCGCGCATCGTCCGCGCGGCCGGGTTCGCCGTGGGGAACGTGGCGGTGCAGGTCGTCGGACCGCGGCCGAAGATCGGCAGGCGCCGGGACGAGGCGCAGAAGCTGCTGTCCGAGGCGGTGGGGGCACCGGTCTCCGTGTCCGGCGCCACGACCGACGGGCTCGGCTTCCCCGGCCGGGACGAGGGTCTGCTGGCGGTGGCCACGGCGCTGGTCGTGCGGACGGACTGACCCGGGGGCCGCCGGGGAAGGAACCGGGGCGCCGGATGTCCGGGCGGATGTCACGAATCCGTGTGCCTTGAGGGGTAAGGGGCTCGGGGCACTAGCCAGGGCCCACTACCCTGGAGTGGTGACTATTCGCCTGTACGACACCAGCGCCCGGCAGATCCGTGACTTCACCCCGCTCGTGCCGGGTTGCGTCTCGATCTACCTGTGTGGTGCCACCGTGCAGGCCGCACCGCACATCGGGCACATCCGGTCCGGGCTCAACTTCGACATCATGCGCCGCTGGTTCGAGCACCGCGGATACGACGTCACCTTCATCCGGAACGTGACGGACATCGACGACAAGATCATCGTCAAGTCGGCGGAGCAGAACCGTCCCTGGTGGTCCATCGGGTACGCGAACGAGCGTGCCTTCAACGACGGCTACGACGTGCTCGGCTGCCTGCCGCCCACCTACGAGCCGCGCGCCACCGGGCACATCACCGAGATGGTCGAGATGATGCGCGCCCTCATCGAGCGCGGTCACGCGTACGAGGCCGACGGCAGCGTCTACTTCGACGTGCGCTCGTTCCCCGGGTACCTGGCGCTGTCCAACCAGGACCTCGACGAGCTGCGGCAGCCCGCCGAGGAGGGCATCACCGGCAAGCGCGACCCGCGCGACTTCGCCATGTGGAAGGCATCCAAGCCCGGCGAGCCCGACTGGGAGACCCCGTGGGGCCGCGGCCGTCCCGGCTGGCACCTGGAGTGCTCGGCGATGGCCCACAAGTACCTGGGCAGCGCCTTCGACATCCACGGCGGCGGGATCGACCTGATCTTCCCGCACCACGAGAACGAGATCGCCCAGGCCAAGGCCTTCGGTGACGACTTCGCCGCGTACTGGGTGCACAACGCCTGGGTCACCATGAGCGGCGAGAAGATGTCGAAGTCGCTCGGCAACTCGGTCCTGGTGAGCGAGATGGTCAAGCAGTGGCGCCCGATCGTGCTGCGCTACTACCTGGGCACCCCGCACTACCGCTCGATGATCGAGTACAGCGAAGAGGCCCTGCGCGAGGCCGAGTCGGCGTTCGCGCGCATCGAGGGCTTCGTGCAGCGCGTCGTCGAGAAGGCGGGGGGAGTGGTCGAGCCCGCCGCCGAGGTGCCGCCGGCCTTCGCCGAGGCGATGGACGACGACCTGGGCGTTCCGCAGGCCCTCGCCGTCGTGCACACCACGGTCCGCCAGGGCAACAGCGCGCTGGCCGCCGACGACAAGGAGGCCGCCGTCGCCCGCCTCGCCGAGGTCCGCGCGATGCTCGGCGTCCTCGGCCTCGACCCGCTCGACCCGCAGTGGGCGGGCGAGGGCGACCGCGGCGAGGACCTGCACGGCGTCGTCGACACCCTCGTACGTCTCGTGCTCCAGCAGCGCGAGTCGGCGCGGGGGCGCAAGGACTGGGCGACGGCGGACGCCATCCGGGACCAGCTGAACCAGTCGGGACTCGTCATCGAGGACGGCCCGCAGGGGCCCCGCTGGACCCTCGGACCGCGCTGAGCGGCTCCGTCGACCTTGATCGATTGTGCCGCCCGGGCCTCCGGGCGGCACACTTCATATACGTACGTACGCACGCCTCACACAGACAGGTAGGTCATGGCCGCTAACAACCGCCGCATGTCCGGCAAGAAGGGCGCGCAGGTCGGCAGTGGCGGCCAGCGACGCAAGGGCCTGGAGGGCCGGGGTCCGACCCCGCCCGCCGAGATGCGCAAGAAGCACAAGGCGAACCGCATCGCCAACGCCAAGGCGAAGCAGGCCGCCCGCCGGCCCGCGCCGCGCGGCCGGGGCGGCAAGGGCACGTCCGAGATGGTCGTCGGACGCAACCCGGTCGTCGAGGCGCTGCGCGAGGGCGTGCCCGCGGTCACGCTCTACGTCCAGCAGTTCATCGACAACGACGAGCGGGTGCGCGAGGCGCTCCAGCTCGCCGCGGACCGCGGCGGCATCCACCTCATGGAGGCGCCCCGCCCCGAGCTGGACCGCATGACCAACGGACTCAACCACCAGGGCCTGGTCCTCCAGGTCCCGCCGTACGAGTACGCGCACCCCGAGGACCTGGCCGCCGCCGCGTACGACGAGGGCAAGGACCCGCTGATCGTCGCCCTCGACGGCGTGACGGACCCGCGCAACCTCGGTGCCGTCGTCCGGTCCGTCTCCGCCTTCGGCGGTCACGGCGTCGTCGTGCCCGAGCGGCGCGCGGCGGGCATGACCGCCGGCGCCTGGAAGACGTCCGCCGGCACCGCGGCCCGTACGCCCGTCGCCCGCGCGTCGAACCTGACCCGCGCCCTGGAGTCGTACAAGAAGGCCGGACTCGTCGTGGTCGGGCTGGCCGCGGACGGCGAGGTCGAGATCGGTGAACTGGAGGCCCTGGGCGGCCCGGTGGTCATCGTGGTCGGCAGCGAGGGCAAGGGCCTGTCCCGGCTCGTGGGCGAGACCTGCGACTTCCGGGTGCGGATCCCGATGCCCGGCGGCGCCGAGTCGCTGAACGCCGGTGTGGCCGCGGGCGTCGTCCTCTACGAGGCGTCCCGACGCCGCGTCTGAACAGATGTGCGCGTGATCCCCCCCGTGGGGCAACCGGGATGTTCCGGATGACCTTGACGCGGTCCGGACACATCGGCCGGGTCAAAGCAGTGTCCTAAACAGACGTCACTCGGTTAGATGAGTGTGGACACCAGAACACCCCGCACACCCACGGGGGACCGCTCGTCGGGATACGACGACGCTCCCGCGCTGAGCATGGTGAAGGTGCCGAGCGACCCGGCGCAGATCATCGTCAATCACGCGAGTTTCCGCGTGCGGCTGGGCGGGTCGACACGGACCCGATCGCCGCGCATCGCGCAGCCCCTCAGCTCCGCCGAGGCCACCGCTCGCACCCCCGTCGTCGGTAAGGGCGGTACGGCTGCGGGCGGTTCGGCCGCCGGAACGCGCCGTCGCGCCCCCGTCGTCTGGAGCGGGAAGTCCGCGCCCGACGACACGGGCGCCACCCGGCTGCTCCAGGCCGCGCGCAGTACGAGCGTGCGCCACGGCGAGGACGCGCCGGGCGACACGGGCGCGACCCAGGTCATCCCGGTCGTCGGCCTCGGCGAACAGGACGGCTACCAGGCCGACATGACCGTGGAGACGGTCGAGACGCCGCTCGTCGGCAGCCAGCGGTCCCCCGTCGCCGGGGAGACGCGGCTCCTGCCGCACATGCGCCAGGTCGGCAGCGCCTACGACGAACCGGCCTACGCGGACACCGAGTTCGCCGAACAGGTCCTCGACGAGGACCTCGACGAGGACCTCGACCAGGACGAGGACGCGTCCCCGGCGAAGCGCCACGCCGCCGACCCGGTCCGGCACGCGTACTACCCCGGCCGCCGGATGAACCTCGGCGTCGTGCTGCTCCCGCTGCGCGTCTTCCTCGGGTTCATCTCCATCTACGCCGGCATGGGCAAGCTCTGCGACCCCGTCTACTTCGACGGCGGCAAGCGCGGCTCGATGGTCAAGTGGCTCAACTCCCTGCACCCGTGGGAAATGGCCGAGCCGCTGCGCCAGTTCGCGCTCCAGCACCCCGTCGGCGCCGGTCTCGTCATCGCCTTCCTCCAGGTCGTCGTGGGCGTCCTCACGATCCTGGGACTCTGGCAGCGCGTCGCGGCCGTCGTCGGCGCCGGACTGTCGGCCGCCCTGCTGCTCACCGTCAGCTGGAAGACGGTGCCGGTGTACGACGCGCCCGACATCATCTACCTCGCCGCCTGGTCCCCGCTGATCACCGCGGGCGCCCCGGTCTACTCCGTCGACGGACGCCTCGCCGGCGAGGCCTGGCGCAGGCTCGGCCCGCGCGCGGACATCTGGGAGCTGCGGCAGCGTGTGCTGCGCCGCGGCGCGCTCGTCACTACTGTCGTCGTCGGACTCACGCTGCTCGTCGGCTCGCTCCTCGGCGGTGCGGTGCGCGACGCCGACCGGGTCGTCGTACCGGGTCCCGGCGAGGCCCCGCGCAACGAGCTGCCCGGTTCACCGCTTCCCGGAGAGCCCGGCAAGCGCAGCCACAAGGCCAGCCCGTCCGCCTCCGAGACGCCGACCCGCGGCGCCTCCTCGTCCCCGTCGGGCGCGGCCACGACGCCCGGTGCGGCGACGACGCCCGGCACGACGGGCAGTGCCCCCACCCAGACCCAGGGCACCGGCCAGGCCCCGCCCCGGCAGTCGTCCCCCGCGCAGCAGGCACCGAGCACCACCTCCGGTCCGACCTCGGGTGGCAGCACCTCCGGCGGCACCGGCTCGGGCGGTACGTCCGGCGGCGGTTCGAGCGGCGGCGGTTCCGGCGGCTCCGACCGTCTCGTGGGCGGCCTCCTCGGCTGACGCCCGCGGCTGGACACGTCGACGGCCCCGCACACCCGGTGTGCGGGGCCGTCGACGTGTGTCCGGACTGTGGCGGGGACGGGGCGGCCGGGGGCCGTCAGCCGCCCGCCGCACCGCTCAAGGGCGCCTCAGCGGCCCAGCGCCGCCAGTTCCTTGGCCGCCTCGCTGAGGTCCTTGGCGGTGTCGATGGCGCGCCAGTAGGCCCCCTGCGGGATCGGGAAGCCGGCCAGGCGGCGTTCGCGGGCCAGGCGCGGGAACGTGGTGCGCTCGTGGTCGCCGCGCTCCGGGAGCAGGGAGGCGAACTCGGGGGAGAAGACGTAGACGCCCGCGTTGATCTCGTGCTGCGTCGGCGGGGACTCGATGAAGTCCGTGATGCGGCCGAAGCCGTCGGTCTTCACGGCGCCCCAGGGGATGCGGGGGCGGGCCAGCGCGAGGGTCGCGACCGCGTCGCGCTCGGTGTGGAAGTCCGCCATGTCGCGCAGCGAGAAACGGGTCCAGATGTCGCCGTTCGTCGCGTACCAGGGCTTGTCCGGGTGCGGGAGGTGGGCGGCGGCGTACTTGAGGCCGCCACCGCGGCCGAGGGGCTCCGTCTCGACGACCGTCTTCACGTTGACCGGGAGATCGGCGGAGTCGAGCCACCTCTGGAGCACCTCGGCGAGGTGCCCGCAGCTGACCACCACGTCCGTCACGCCCTCCTCGGCGAGCCAGACGAGCTGGTGGCCGATGATCGGGGTCCCGGTGCCGGGGATCTCGACCATCGGCTTGGGCCGGTCGTCGGTGTAGGGGCGCAGGCGGGACCCTTGGCCGCCGGCCAGGACAACGGCTTGAACGGGGCGCGACGCGGCGTTCGGATCGGTCATGCCCGAACTGTACGTGGCGCCCCGTCGGAGGCTTCGAGCGGCAATCGTTCCGTTACCGGGAGGACGCGAACGGTGCCGGGGACGGTCCTACCGGGCCGCGAGGCCGTGGGCCACCCCCGATGCGAAGGCGGTGTCGCAGACGGGCCGCGAGAACGACTGGGCACGCGTCGGGCCGTACACGCGCACGGCTGCCCGGCCGAGGGCACGGGCGATCGACAAGCAGTGCCTCGCCAGCGACGGGCGGCCGTTCACCGCCTGCTGGAGGTGGGTCAGCGCGACGCCCGGGTCCTTCTCCTGGAGCTCCATCAGGAGTCTGTCCCGCAGGACGTCCTGCGGGGCGCGGGAGGACTGACGCTTGGAGACGTCCGTCGAGGAGGCGGTGAGCACCGAGTCCGAGGAGGTCCCCGACCAGTTGACTCGGGTGACCGCGAGGGTCCCGGAGAGCACCAGGACGACAGGCAGAACGAGGGCGAGGGTGCGGCCGATCCGGCGGGCGGGGCCACGGCCACGCCGGGTCCGTTGGTTAGTGGTGGAGTGCTTCACGCGAGTGAGGGTAGCGCGGGGTGATGATTTGGCGACATTTAGTCACCGGTTCGGGGGACGGGAAAGGGGAGGATTTCGGGTGACGTGTTGACGTACACGTATCGAAATGACCGCTCTGCCGGGGTATTTGTCGACAACGGAAAGAGCCCCGCAGCAGGCTGCGGGGCTCTTCTCGTCAACTTACGTGAATTCACCCTCCACGGGGGGTTGGAGCGGCCTCAGTCGGAGAGGCGCTCGCCCGTGGAGGTCGAGAACACGTGGGTCTCGCCCGGGCGCGGGACGACGTGCAGCGTGGCGCCCTTGTCCGGGACCGCGCGGCCGCTGACGCGGACGACGAGGTCCTTGAGCTCGCCGTCGACCTTGGCGCTGCCGTAGACGTAGCCGTCGGCGCCGAGCTCCTCGACGACGTTGACGGACACGGCCAGGCCGGCCGGGGCGTCCTCGGTCGCCTTGCTGAGGGAGGACGCCGCGGCGCCGCCGCCCTGCTCGACGATGTCGAAGTGCTCGGGGCGGACGCCGACGGTGACCGTGCGGTCGCCCTTGTCGGCGGCGGCCTTGAGCGCGTCCCGGTTGACCGGCACGACGCTGTTGCCGAACTTCACGCCGCCGTCGGTGATCGGGACCTCGACCAGGTTCATGGCGGGGGAGCCGATGAACCCGGCGACGAACAGGTTCGCCGGACGGTCGTACATGTTGCGCGGGGAGTCGACCTGCTGGAGCAGACCGTCCTTGAGCACCGCCACGCGGTCGCCCATGGTCATGGCCTCGACCTGGTCGTGGGTGACGTAGACGGTCGTGATGCCGAGGCGGCGCTGCAGGCTCGCGATCTGCGTACGCGTCGAGACGCGGAGCTTGGCGTCGAGGTTCGACAGCGGCTCGTCCATGAGGAACACCTGGGGCTCGCGCACGATGGCGCGGCCCATGGCGACGCGCTGGCGCTGACCGCCGGAGAGCGCCTTCGGCTTGCGGCCGAGGTACTCGGTGAGGTCGAGGATCTTCGCCGCGTCCTCGACCTTCTGGCGGATCTCGGCCTTGTTGACGCCGGCGATCTTGAGCGCGAAGCCCATGTTGTCGGCGACCGTCATGTGCGGGTACAGCGCGTAGTTCTGGAACACCATGGCGATGTCCCGGTCCTTGGGCGGCAGGTGCGTGACGTCGCGGTCGCCGATGCGGATGGCGCCGCCGTTCACGTCCTCGAGCCCCGCGAGCATGCGGAGCGAGGTGGACTTGCCGCAGCCGGAGGGACCGACGAGGACGAGGAACTCGCCGTCCTCGATGTCGATCTCCAGAGCATCGACGGCGGGCTTCTCGGAACCCGGGTAGATCCGGGTCGCCTTGTCGAACGAGACAGTGGCCATGGTGAGGGGCCCCCTTCACCGGCAGGAACGTGCCGGACGATCCGTTGTAAAGGTGGTGAAACCACTGCGGAACGTTCCGTAGTGGTGTAGTCCACACGAGTGAACTGGGTCAGGACGCTACCCCGCGTTCACCGGATCTGTCAGTAGTCCGAGGCCGATGAAGTTCGCGGAAATTTTCGACGGACCCCCGCGGTGACGTGGGTACACTGCACGGGCGTGCACGCACGCAACACCGCACGCACGCGTGCGGGCCTCCTTAGCTCAGCTGGTCAGAGCGCCGCTCTTGTAAAGCGAAGGTCGTCGGTTCGAATCCGACAGGGGGCTCTTCCGCTGAACAGCACGAACGCCCCGGCCGAAGTTCGGTCCGGGGCGTTCGGCATCCAGGGGTGACATCGACGGGGGGCGTCCACTGCCCGGGCGGTGCGGTGCCTGAGCAGGCGGTCCACGCGGCTGATGGCCTCGGGCTGTGTGTCGGACGCCACGTGCGTGTGGACGTCCATCGCCATGCTGATCCGGCTGGGGCCCGAAGTCGTTGCCGTCGCCGGGCGCCTCGCTCAGGTCATGGTCGCGAACGACCTGAAGGAACTCGCAGCGCTGCACGACACCGGCCCGGGCCCCGGCACTCGACATGGGCCGCGGCGTTGAGTGTCCAACTCCCGTGACCATGCGGACGGACGGCGGCGGACACGCCCCAGGGATGGCCGTCCGGCAAGGGGGGTGTTTGTTGCCGTCCAGGTGAGAACGCTCCTTCTCAGAGCGCGACGGGTCCGTACGTCCCGTCGCGGAACGTGAAGGTCTTCGTCTCGGTGTCGTACTCGTCGCGTATGTAGCCGCCGTGACCCGACTTCGTAGTGATCGCTCATGGTGCGCATGGTGTCCGTCGGCACACCTCGCGATCAGGCGGTGTTCTTCGGGCGCCCTTGATCCTGGGCCCGATGGCTCCGCTCCCCGTTCCGATGGCTCCGCTCCCCGTTCCGGGGGCTCCCCTGGAGAGGCCCCGGTCAGCCCCCGTCGACCGGGGCCTCCGGCGTTCCGTGCAGGCGTACCTCGGCGGGTTCCGTGTCCTCGGGGGTCGTGGCCACGGCGACGGACGCGGTCCAGGGGGCCGGTAGCGGCAGGTCGGTGACGGACCACGGCCGGGTGTCGCCGGGGCGTGCGCCCGCAGTGACGCGTACCGGGCCCGGTGCGGCCGGGTCGCTCTCCAGCCGGGTGAGGTCGGTGGTGACGCCGATGCCGACGGCCTTGAGGACGGCCTCCTTGCGGGTCCAGCAGCGCAGGAAGGCCCTCTCGCGCGCCGATCCGGGGGCCAGGGCCGCCAGGTGGGCCCGCTCCGCGGGGGAGAGGGCGACGGACGCCAGCTCCGCGGTGGCGAGGGCGCGCCGGCGCTCGACGTCGACGCCGACGAGGCGCTCGCTCACCGCGAGGGCCGCGCAGCCGTCGGCGTGGGAGACGCTGATGTGCGGCGCGGCGGCCGGACGCAGCACGACCGGCGGCCCCTTCTCGGGCGCCCCGCAGCAGGGGCAGGCCGCACGCCCCATCTCGACGTCCTCGGGCCGGACCCCGAGCAGCGCGCCCAGGGCCCGGCGCACACCCGCGCGGGAGCCCACGACGGACGCCTTGGCGCGCGGGGTGCGCGCACGGTCGGCGCGGGCACGCTCCGCGGGGCTCAGCAGGGCGAGGTCGGCCGGTGCGAACGGCACCGGTATGCGCCACCACCACACGTCCGCCGTCACCGTGCCACCCGTCTCCGTCGCCCGCCGAAAAAGCTGTCGCCGCCGTCGTATGGTGCACGCGCTTCCGGTCCGGTGGGGGAATGTCGGCATCTTCCTGCCGTGCTGTTGCGGGTTGTTCGTGTAACCAGTTAGAAAGTCCCCGGAATATCCCTCCGTTGGAGTGCGGAGGGGAATTCCGCTTCCGTCGGCCGGCTGTCCGTTCCCCCGCTGCCGCCCGCGGACGGAGCAGGCGGAGGCCGGTGACCCTGGGGTCGCCGGCCTCCGCCTTTCCGTTGTCCGGACGCGGTGCCGTTAATTGTGAACGCCCATGGTTGCTGGTCCGGCGGGCGGCCCGGCTCTTAGTGTCATGGCAAGGGAATCGGAAATCCGTTCCGGCGTCCGGCGGTTGACAAGTAACCAGTGCATTTCCCACGGGAGGAATTCCAGTATGTCGAACGGAACCAAGCAGGAGCAGCTCGACGAAATCCGCGAGATCGTCGCCGAGGTGCTCGAGCTGGAGCCGGAGGAAATCACGGAGACCAGCCTCTTCGTCGAGGACCACGAGGCGGACTCGCTGCGCGCGATCGAGATCCTGGCGCGCCTGGAGAAGAAGTACAAGGTCGAGATACCGCAGTCGGAACTGCCCAAGATGGTCAACCTCACCGAGGTGCACCGGATCCTGGGGCAGCACGCGGGCTGGCAGGACTGACCCCATGCGACGGGTAGTCATCACCGGCCTCGGGCCCGTGTCGAGCATCGGTATTGGAGCGTCCGCCTACGGCGAGTCGCTGCGGGCGGGCGTCAACGGGGTCTCCCCGATCGCCTGCTTCGACTCCAGCGGATTCCCCTACTTCATGGCCGGCGAGGTGCACGACTTCCGGCCGGAGGAGATGGTCCGGCGACTGTCTGTCGACGAGTGGGGCCGCACCAGTCTGTTCGCGGCGTCCGCGGCCCGTCTCGCGGTCGCGGACGCCGGGATCGACGAGGAGGAACTGGCCGGCTCCCGGGCCGGGTCGAGCATGGGCACCACCGGCGGCGAGTCGCAGGTGCTCGAACGGCTCACCGGCGACGCCCTGCGGGCCGGCGTCGAGGGACTGGACGCCAACCTGGTCCGCCAGGTGTCCAGCGCCCGCCTCTCCCAGGCGGTGAACCGGGAGCTGCGGCTGACCGGCGACGCCGTCACGCTCTCCACCGCCTGCTCGGCCAGCAACTACGCCCTCGGCTACGCCTACGACCTGATCAGGACGGGCGAGGCCGACTACATGATCGCCGGCGGCGCGGACTCGGTCGGCCGCTGGTCGCACGCAGGGTTCTACCGGCTCGGCGCCCTCACCGAGAAGGCGTGCTCGCCCTTCGACAAGAACCGGTCCGGGATCATCACCGGCGAGGGCGGCGCGGCCATGTTCCTGGAGAGCCTGGAGTCCGCGCAGGCCCGCGGCGCCCGCATCCACGCCGAGGTGCTCGGCTACGGCGTCAACTGCGACGCCAACCACATGGTGGCGCCGAACCGGGACAGCATCGCCGAGTGCATGCGCCTGGCCCACCGCAACGCAGGGGTCGACGCGGCGGACGTGGACTACATCTGCGCCCACGGCACCGGCACCCCGGCGAACGACCAGGTGGAGGCCGGGGCGGTGGTCGACGTCTTCGGGGACAGCCCGCCGCCGATCAGCTCCACCAAGTCGATGCTCGGCCACACCATGGGCGCCGCGAGCGGCCTCGGCGCGATCGCGTCGGTGCTCGGCATCACGGGCTCGTTCCTGCCGCCGACCATCAACTACAGCACCCCCGACCCCGCCATGCCCCTGATCGACCCCGTTCCCAACACCGCACGGCCCGCGGACGTGCGCATCGCCCAGGTGAACGGCTTCGCGTTCGGTGGCAACAACGCCATCGTCATGCTCGGGAGGTACTCATGACGGCGACGGCAGCCGAGCTGTCCGCCACCACCCCGCCCACCACCCCGGCCGTCCTGGCCATCACCGGTCTCGGCGTGCTGTCCGGCGCCGGCATCGGGACCGAGGCCCTGGTGGGCGCCCTCACGGCGGGACGGTCCGCCACGGCGGACGTGTCCGGGATGTTCGAGGACCCGCTGCCGCGCGGGGACGCCCACGCGCTGGTGGACTTCAAGGTCCGCGACTTCCTCGGCCGCAAGGGGACCTCCTTCTTCGACCGCAGCACCTCGCTCGGCATGGTCGCCTGCCAGGCCGCCCTCGCCGACACCGGCCTGGAGGTCGGCGACGGCAACCGGGCGCGCATCGGCATCACCCTGGGCACCACCGCGGGCAGCGCCAAGTCCACCAGCGACTACAGCCGTGACACGTTCGTGCAGGACCGGCCCTACCTGGTCAACCCGCTGCTGTTCCCCAACGCGGTGATGAACTGCGCGGCGGGCCAGGCGGCGATCCGGTACGGGCTCCAGGGGGTCAACGCCACCATCGCGGGCGGCCCGCTGGCCATGCTCAACGTGCTGCGCTACAGCCGCAACCTCATCAGCTGCGGCTACGCGGACGCCCTTCTGGCGGGCTGCGTCGAGGAGTTCAGCCCCCAGTCGGCCTGGGCGGTGCACTACGCGCAGTCCACCGACGGCGGTGAACTGCCGCCGGGCGAGGGCGCGGCGGTGTTCGTCGTGGAGAGCGCCGAGGCGGTACGTGCCGCGGGACGCCGGCCCGACGCGGAGGTGCTCGCCGTGGAGACCGGCGTGTACGACCCGCCGGGCACCGACGGCACCTTCGTCGCCGGTCTGACCGCCTGTCTGGCCCGCGCCCTGGAGCGGGCCGGGGTCGAGGCGTCCCAGGTGTCGGCGGTGGCCACGGCGACCAGCGGCATGCCCCGCTTCGACGACGCGGAGGACGCGGCCGTCGCGGCGGTCCTCGGCGCCGGACCCGAGCGGCTGCGCGTCAAGGACGTGACCGGGGAGGCGTTCAGCGCCTCCGGGGCGTTCCAGCTGGCGGCGCTGATCGCCCGGCACCGGGCCGAGCCCGCGCGCGACGGCGACATCTCCGTGATCACCACCCTCGGCGGTGACGGCGCGGCCGGAGCCGCCGTGGTCAGGGGGTGGAGCCGTGCCGACCGCCATCACGGGTAGCGCGATGATCACGTGCCTGGGCGATCGCGACGAGACGCTCCGGGCACTGCGGGAGGGCCGTACCGGCGTCTCCCCGCTGCGCTGCGGCGACCCGGAGAAGCTCAACGTCGCCAACGCCTACTCGATCGACGACGAGGAGGAGACTCCGCCCGGCCTGCCCCGGCTGGCCGGCCGGTGGCTCGCCCGCTGTGTGGCGCGGGCGCTGGAGGAGGCGGGCGTGGACCCGGCGCGACGCCGGGTCGCGGTCCTCGTCGGCACCGGCCTGCGGGAGCTGCGGGCGGTGGAGCAGTGGTACGCCGACGGTGCCCCGCTGCGCCTGGCCGAGCTGCACTTCGCGGAGGCGGTGCGCTCCGTCGCCCCGGACGTCACCGAGGTGCACACGATCGCCAACGCCTGCGCCGCCTCGGGCTACGCGCTGGCCCTGGCCGCGGACATGCTCGAACTCGGCGAGGCCGACGCGGTGGTCGCGGCCGGCTGCGACACCATGACCGAGAGCATGCTCACCATGATCGGCCGGGTGGGCTCGGTCAGGGCCGACATGGTCCGGCCCTTCGACGCCGACCGCGACGGAGTGCTGCTCGGCGAGGGCGCGGTCGCCGTCGTCCTCGAACGGGCGGACGCACTCACCGGGGGCAGGCGGCCGTCGGCGCTCGTGCACGGCGTCGGCCTCGGCTGCGACGCCCACCACGAGACCGCCCCCGACCGGGCCGGGATCGTCGCGACGATGCGGGACGCGCACGAGCGCGCCGGTGTCACCCCGGACGACATCGGCCTGGTCCTCGCCCACGGGACCTCGACCGCCCTGAACGACCCGACCGAGGCCGGGGCCCTGCTGGAGGTCTTCGGTACCGACGGCCCGCCCGTCACCGGCATCAAGGGTGCCGTCGGGCACACCTCGGGCGGCGCCGCCCTGATGAGCCTGCTCGTCGCCGTGGACGCGCTGCGCACCGGTGTCGTACCGCCCACGGCCGGTCTGCGCAGGCCCGACGCCGAGGCCGAGAAGCTCGACCTCGTGTACGGGCAGCCGCGGGCCTCGCGGGCCCGGCTGGCGCAGGTGAACGCGTTCGGCTTCGGCGGAGTGAACGCCGTGACGGTCGTGGAGGCCCCCGATGACCACTGACACCCGCGAACTCGCCCTCGACGGCTGGTCCGTGCACGTGCCCGGACTGTCCGCGGCGGACCTGCCCGGCTCGCCGGAGACACCGGCCTGCCGGCCCGAGGACGCCAAGGAGGTGCTCGGCCGCAAGGGACTCCTCGGCAAGGAGCCGTCGACGCGGCTGGCGCTGTGCGCGGTCCACCGGGCCCTCGGACTGCCGCCGGGACCCCTCGCCGGGCCGGTCCCGGACGCCGCGGGCACCGCCGTGGTGGTCGCCTCGAACCTCGGCAACGTGGAGACCGTGTGCACGGTCCTCGGCGACATGCGCGAGCGCTCGGGCTCCGTGGTCAGCGTGCTGGACGCGCCCAACGCGTCGAGCAACGTGATCGCGAGCACGGTGGCCATCCGGTACGGCTTCACCGGGCCCAACCTGGCCGTGTGCAGCGGCGCCACCGCCGGACTCGACGCGGTCGCCCTCGCCTCACGGCTGGTGCGAGCCGGGCGGGCGCGGCGCGCGGTCGTGGTGGGCGTGGAGCCCGCCGACCCGGTGGCGGTACGGCTCGCGGCGCTGCGCGCGGGCACGCCCGCCCCGCTGACCGCCGCCGCCGGCTGCCTGCTGCTGGGGCTGCCGGGCGCGTGGCCGGCGGCGACCGGGCTGCGGATCGGCCCCGTCGTACGGGACGCCTCGCCGGCCACCCCCTTCCACGCGGAACCCGGGGACTTCTACGGGGCCGCCGGTGTCGTCCGGCTCGCCGTGGCCGCCGCCCGTCTCACCGCCGCCGGCCCGGCCGGCACCCCGGTCGCCGTGGGCTGCGGGGACGCGGAGGACGGCTGGGCGGGCACGCACCTCACCCTCGTACAACGGGCGGAGGCCCCGGCGTGAGCACCTGGACGAAGGTGGCCGAGCGGGACGGCCTGGAGGTCTGGCGCGGGCCCGGCGAGGGTCCCGCGCTGGTGGCCGCCCACGGCATCGAGGACTCCTGGGGGTGCTGGCGCGCCCTCGCCGGCCGGCTCCCCGGCCACCGGCCCTACGCGCTCCAGCTCCCCTGGCACGGCGGCAACTCCTACGCCTGGCGGCCCGAGGGCTCGCCGGGGCAGTGGCTGGCCCGCGCGCTGGAACTGGTGCCGGAACCGCCCGTCGCGCTCCTCGGCCACTCCTTCGGGGCCAACGCCATCCTGGAGTACCTGTCCGGCGGGGACGTGCGGCCCGGCATCGAGGCGGCGGTCCTGGCCGCCCCCTTCTACCGGCCCGCCGACTTCCCGCTCACGCCCGAGCTGCGCACCCGCTCGCTCGCCGCCCTGCGCAAGGTGATCGTGGAGGGGCTGCGGCTGGGACTCGGCGCGCGCGGCGAGGCCCTGGACCCCGAGGTGCGCCGCCTGATGGTGCGCAAGCTTCTCGACCGGGCCGTGCCGGGCGGATTCCCGGTGTTCTACGAGGAGTTCGCGCAGTCCGGGCTGCTCGACCTGACCCGCGTCACCGTGCCGACGCTCGTGCTGGCCGGCACCCGCGACGAGTCGCTGACGCCCATGCGGGCCGCCGCCCTCGACCGGGACATGCCCGCGGCGACCGTCCGCCTGCACCCCGCCTACGGGCACTTCTGCCACGTCGCGCAGACCGAGCGGATGAGCCGGGAGACCGCCGCGTTCCTCGCCACCGCCCTCGCACCGACCCCGCACACCACCGAAGGAGACCCTGTCGTGCCCGAACTGCTCGACGGCGAGCCCACCAGCTACGTGGGCCAGCCGCGCTACGAAGGCGCCAACATCCGTACGTGGATCGGCTTCAAGCACTTCATGTACCTGGCCGAGGAAGCCGTCCTGCAGTACTTCGCGGACCGCGGCGTGGACGCCAGGACGCTCTACCACACCTACGGTCTCGGCCTGGAGATCGTCGACTCCTCGGTGCAGCTGCCGGTGGCCCTGGAGGTCGGCGAACAGGTGTACGCCACCGTGGTCTCCGCCAAGCCGAAGCCCGGCCAGGGCGCGCCGTTCACCGTGTCGCTGACCGTGGAGCGCGAGGGCCGCACGGTCACCGTGCTCAAGGGCAAGGTCCGCGCCGCCCTCGTCACCGTCAAGGACGGCTCGGGCTCGGAGCCGGTCCCGGCCTTCCTGGAGCCGTACGTCGTCCCCGAGGTGGCCGCGCTGCACAACAGCGCAGCCGGGAGCCTGCCGATCGCCGACGGCCAGGAGGTCGCCGACGTGCTGGCGCCCGAGGGCTCCGGCGCCTACCTGTGGGACTGGCGGGCCCCCTACTACTACTGCCACTTCTCCGACCGCCTCCAGCACTCCGCGTACATCCGCACGCTGGAGGAGGTCGTGGACCGCTACCTGCACGCGCGGGACCTGGCGATCGGGCGGCTCCTGGAGGAGCGCGGCTGGATCCCCGTGGTGTCCCGGGCGCGGGTGCAGCTGCTCGGCGACATCTGGATGGAGGAGACCGTCCACACCGTCTTCCGGGTGGACGAGATCCTGCGCGACACCATGTACACCGCGCGCATGGACTGCTACGTCCGCCGCGGCGACCGCCTGGAGCGCGCCGCGACCGCCACGATCATGCACGGCTACGCGATCAGCCGCGGCGAGCTGGCCGGCACCGTCGCCGTCCTGGACGAGCAGGTGCAGACGGCGCTGCGCGGAGGTGCCGCATGAGTCCGCGCCGGCCCCCGCGGCTGTACTTCTCCCTGCGCAGCCCCTTCAGCTGGATGGCGTTGCGGCGGCTTGAGGAGACGCTGCCGAACGCCCGGGAGCTCGTCGAGTTCGTGCCCTTCTCCGAGCCGGACACGCGCAGCGCGGCCGCCCTGGAGGCCGCGGGCGGCGAATTCCACTACGTGGCCATGAGCAAGGCCAAGCACCTGTACATCCTCAACGACACCAAGCGCCTGGCCGCGAAGTACGGCTACGCCATGAAGTGGCCCATCGACAAGGGCGACGAGTGGTGGGACCTGCCGCACCTGGCCTGGTTCAAGGCGGGCGAGCTGGGCGTGGAACGCGCCTACTACGACGCGGTGATGGCGGCCCGCTGGGAGCGCGGCGAGAACATCTGCGACCCCGCGACGCTGCTGCGGGTCTGCGAGGAAGCGGGGCTCGACGGCCCGGCGCTGGTCGGCGCCCCCGACGAGCCGCACATCCGCGAGCAGGGTGTACGCGCCCTCATGCGCATCTACGAGGACGACGTCTTCGGCGTCCCGTACTTCAAGGTCGGCCGGCACCGCTTCTGGGGCCTCGACCGGCTCGACGACTTCCTGGCCGCGCTGGACGAGGCGCTGGCCGGCACGACCGCCAAGGGATGAGGCACCGATGACCACGACGACGACCCGCACGACCCGTACGACGGCCGCCGCGAGCGACCCGGCACCGGCCACCGCGTACCCGCTGGTGGACACCGAGTGGGGCGAGGACCCGCTGCTCGGCGTCCCGCGCGAACTGCGGGAGCGGCTCGGCTCGATGGACCAGGACACCGCGGGCGGCTGCGGCTGACGCCGTGCCCCCGCCCCACCGACTCAGAAGGGCAGTGCAGTGACCGAACGTCAAGTGGCCATCGTCACCGGAGGATCGCGCGGCATCGGCCGTGCCGTCGCCGTCCAGCTCGCCGCGGACGGGTACGACATCGCCTTCTGCTACCGCAGCGGCACCGAGGCGGCCGCCGAGACCGAGAAGCTGGTGCGGGACAAAGGGGCCCAGGTCCACCACGCACCGTGCGACGTCGCGGACTTCGACGCCGTGCAGGAGTTCGTGGGCGCAGCGGCCAAGCGCCTGGGCCCGGTCTCCGTCCTGGTGAACTCCGCGGGTGTCGTGCGGGACAACCCGATGGTGCTGATGCCGGTCGAGGACTGGCACACCGTCATCGACACGAACCTGACGGGCACCTTCAACTTCTGCCGCTCGGTGGGCTTCGGCTTCATGAAGCGCAAGAAGGGCGTCATCGTCAACATGTCGTCCATCTCCGGGGTCTACGGCCACGCCACGCAGAGCAACTACTCGGCGTCCAAGGCCGGCATCCAGGGGATGAGCCTGTCCCTGGCCAAGGAGGTCGCGGCGTACGGCATCCGCGTCAACGTCGTCGCGCCCGGCTTCATCGAGACGGACATGACCGAGGCGCTGCCGGAGAAGGTGCGCGAGCAGGCCCTCAAGTCCATCCCGCTGAAGCGGTACGGCGGCGCGGACGAGGTGGCCGACCTGGTGTCGTTCCTGGTGTCCGACCGGGCCGCGTACATCACGGGCGAGGTCATCCAGATCGACGGCGGAGTCGCGCTGTGAGCAGCCCGGCCGCGGTCGCCGCGGCCGAGCGGACAACCGTGACGGGGCCCAGGCGACGGGCCACCTCGGTCGACCCGGCCGACACGGTGACGGTCCACTCGCCCGCCGAGGTCACCGTACGGAAGCTGATCGCGGCCGACGAACCGTACCTGGAGGGCCACTACCCGGACTTCACCGTCTACCCGGGCGCCTTCATCGTCGAGTCGGTCTGCGAGGCGGTGCTGCACCTGGTGCGGCACACCTCGGGCGCGGACGCCTGGGCGCGGCCCGCCGCCATCCGGTCGGTGCGCTTCACCAGCGCGCTCGCCCCCGGGGACACCCTGGAGGTGCACTGCGTGTGCCGGCCCGAGGGCGCGGGCGTGCTCGCGGTCGAGGCCCGGTGCACCAACGGCGGCGCCAAGGCGGCGCTGATCAGGATGACCTTCCGGACCACCGCGGACGCGGACGACCTGCCGGGAGGCCGGGATGCTTGAGTACGCCGACATCCGCGGGGTGATCCCGCACGCGTATCCGATGCTCCTGGTCGACCGGGTCGTGGAGTGGGAGCCCTACGACCGGATCGTCACCCTGAAGGCGGTCACGGGGAGCGAGCCCTGCTACGCGGGTCTGGCCCCCGGAGCGCCCCGCCGGGCCTTCGCCTACCCGCCCTCGCTGCTCATGGAGTCCTGGGGGCAGGGCGGCGCCATCCTGTGGATGCGGCGGGTCGACGAGCGTGGCGAGCGCGCCGGGTCACCGATCCTGGCCGCCTCCCGCGACATGACCTTCCACCGCGAGGTGTTCCCCGGGGACACGCTGCGGCACGTCGTGCGGGTCGACCAGTACTCGGGCAGCAGCGTCATCATGAGCGGCGAGTCCTACGTCGGCGACGACCTGGTCGCCGAGATCGGCTACGCCATCGCGGTGCTGCGTCCGGCCGACGAGCTGACCTGGGGCGCGGCCTGATGGACACCGATGTGGTCATCACCGGGCTCGGGGTCGTCTCGCCGCTGGGCCGGGGCGTCGAACGGTTCTGGGCGGGCCTGCTGCGCGGCGACGTGCCGGTGAGCCCGCTCGGCTTCCCCGGCGCGGCGATGCCCGGCTCCCTCGCCTACCGGGCCGAGGACCCGCCCGCCTCCGGTCTCCCCGGGTGGGCGGGCCGGGCGAGCGGTTTCGCCCTCGCGGCGGCCCGGGACGCGCTGGCCGACGCCGGTCTCGGCGCCGGCGGCCCCGAGGAGCTCGACGGCGTCGGGGTCTGCGTGGCCACGGGCAACGGGGACAGCGACGTGCAGGAGGCGTGCCGGGACGGCCGGCGCGAGCCGGACGGGGACAGCTGGTTCCCGTACGGCACCGCCGGGTTGCTGTCCGAGCGGCTCGGCCTGTACGGGCCGGGGGTGACCGTGTCCACCGCGTGCGCGGCCGGTGCCTACGCCGTCGCCATGGGCGCCGACATGATCACCGACGGCGAGGCGGACACCGTCCTGGTCGGCGGCACCGAGGCGATCTCCCGGCCGGCGGTCGGCGCCTTCCTGCGGCTGGGCGCCGGCGACCCGCTGCACTGCCGTCCCTTCGACGCCGACCGGGCGGGCACCGTGTACGGGGAGGGCGCCGCGTTCCTGGTGCTGGAGTCCGCCGCCCGCGCGGCGGCCCGCGGCCGGAGCGCGTACGCCCGGGTGCTCAGCTCCGGCTGGAGCTGCGACGCCTTCCACGTCACCGCGCCCGACCCGCAGGGCACCCAGGCCGTGCGCGCGGTCCATGACGCCCTCGTGCGCGGCGGGATGGACTCCGGGGACATCGGCGCGGTCCTGTGCCACGGCACCGGGACGCCCGCGAACGACGCCGTGGAGAGCGGCGTCACCGCCCGTGTCCTGGGCGCCCGGGCCCCCGAGGTGCCGGTGACCGCCGTCAAGGCGTCCCTCGGGCACAGCGGGGGAGCGGCCGGCGCGTTCGGCTGCCTGGCCGCCGCGCTCGTGGTCCGGCACGGGCTCGTCCCCCCGGTCGGCACCCTGCGCCGCCTCGATCCCGCGTGCGGGCTGCGCGTCGTGCGCGGCACCCCCGAGGCGGCGGCACCGGGCACCGTCCTGGTCAACGCCTACGCCTTCGGCGGCAACAACATCTCCGTGGCCATCGGCAGTCCGGTGGCCGGCGCGGGCCGGGAGGCGGTCGCATGAGCCCCGACAGCACCGGCCAGGTGGCCGTCACCGGCATCGGCCCGATCAGCACGCTCGGCATCGGCGCCAAGGAGCTGGCCGCGGCACCCACCGTGACGGGCGCCTCCGGCGAGGCGACCGCAGGGCACCCGCGGACGCGTGAACTGGACGGCTTCCACCCGGCCGAGTTCCTCGGCAGGCGGGGCTGGCGGCTGCTGCCCCGGGCCACCCAGCTCGCCCTGGCGGCGGCCCGTCTCGCGCTCCCCGGCCCCGACGCCATGGGCGCGCCGGCTCGGGAACGCACCGGGGTCGCCCTCGGCACCAACTTCGCCGTCGACGAGATCGTGGACCGCATCGACCGGGCGCTGCTGGAGGAGGGCGTCTCCGGGATCAGTCCCGTCGAGTGCCCGAACTTCGCGATCAACGTGCCCGTGAGCCAGGTCTCCCTGTCCTACGGCCTCAAGGCGTTCAACGTGACGCTGGTCAACCTGCTGACCGCCGGCTACGAGTCGGTCCTCCTCGGCGCGCGGGCCATGCTCGCGGGACGGGCGGACGCGGTGCTCACCGGCGGCATCGAGGGACTGCCGCCCGCCGGGGCGGGCGCCCTGTGCGGACCGGACGCCGACGTGGCGGGCGCCTGCCTGCTCCACCTGGAACCGGCCGGGGCGGCCCTGCGCCGCGGCGCCGTGGTCCACGGCCGGCTGACCGGCGGGGCGCGCCGGGTGCTGCCCGGCGCCCCGCGCGACGCCGAGCGGGTGCTGGGGACGGTCCTCGACCGGCTCGGCGCCCCGCCGCCCGCGGCGATCCGCCTGCACGTCCCGCTGACCGACGCGGGGGAGCGGACCGCGGAGGCCGGCGCGCGCTGGGCGGCCCGGCACGGGGCGTCCGACGCGGTGACGGTCGTCCGGGGCGGCGCCCAGGCCGGAGTCACCGGCCTCCTGGCGCTGGCCCAGCACCTGGCCCGCCCGGCCGCCGCCGAGGGCGCCGGGGACGTGGCGTTCCTGACGCTCGGACCGCAGGGCCACCTGGTCGCCCTGCGGGTCGCCCGGGAAGGCGGCACGGGATGAGCCGCGGGCCCCGGCCGGACCCGGTCGGCGAGACCACCGTGCTCGGCGAGGACCTGGCCGTGCACCGCTTCGGGACCCCGCCCGCCGCCGCGTTCGTGCACGGCCTGGAGGACGCCTGGAACTCGTGGACCCCGCTGGCCGGTCTGCTCGCCGGCCGGCTGCGCGGCTACCCCCTGGACCTGCCGTGGCGCACGGGCGGCACCTACCGCTGGCGCAGCCGGGGTTCCACCGCCCAGTGGGTGGAGGCGGGACTGAACCTGGTGCCGGAGCCGGTCTCCGTCCTGGTCGCGCACTCGCTGGGCGCCAACGCGGTGCTTCAGTGGCTGGCGACGGGCGTGCGGCCCGGACTCGACGCCCTGGTCCTGCTCTCGCCGTTCTACTGGCCGCCGTCGCAGCCCGCCGACTGGCAGATGTTCGACTCCTTCCGCGAGGACTTCGCCACCGTCATGACGATGGGGCTGCGCACCCGGCTGGGCGCGCGGGCGCAGACGATGGACCCGGAGATCTTCAACGGCATGGCCCGCAAGATGCTGGAGGGCATGGGGCCGCAGGCGTTCCTGGCCCTGTTCGACCAGTACAGCGCGGCCACCGAACTGGCCCTGGCGCACGTCGACATCCCCACCCTGGTCATCGGCAGCCCGCACGACACCGGTCTCGCGGGCGAACGGGCCGACGCGCTGAAGGCCGACATGCCCGCCGCCGAGTTCCACCTCGACCCCCGTCTGACGCACTTCTGTCACTCGGACCAGCCGGACGAGGTGGCCCGGCTCGTCCTCGCCTTCCTCGACCGGACGGCGGGGGCCCGGCGCACCGCCGCCTGAACCCGCCGCACCCGGCCCGCACCCGCCGCACCCCGCCCGCACCCGCCGCACCACGCACCCGCAACGAAGGAGCTGACCCGCTGTGCCGACGCATCCCGCACACCGGTCCGGGAAACCGGCCCTGACGATGGTGGCCGCCCTGCTCGGCCTGTTCATCGCGCTGCTCGACGTCACCGTGGTCACGGTGGCGCTGCCCACCATGGGCACCGAACTGGACGCCTCCTTCTCCGACCTGGAGTGGGTGGCCAACGCGTACATGCTGGCCCTCGCGGTCTTCATCGTCACGGCCGGACGGCTCGGCGACCTCTACGGGCAGCGCAGGATCTACGTCATCGGCGTGACGGTCTTCCTCGCCGGCTCGCTGGTCTGCGGCGCCGCCGGGGAACTGGCGCCCTTCGGCTGGTCGCACATCACCACGCTGCACGCGGGCCGTGTCGTGCAGGGCGTCGGCGGAGCGGTGATCATGCCGCTGACGCTCGCCATCGTCTACTCGTCCTTCGAGGGCAGGGCGCGCGCGCTCGGCATCATGCTGTGGGGCGCCGTGGGCGGACTCGCCACCGCGCTGGGCCCGCTGATCGGCGGCGCCCTGGTGGACCACGTCGGCTGGGAGTGGATCTTCCTGGTGAACCTGCCGATCGGCCTGGTGGTGGTCGTCGCGGCCCTCGGCATCAAGGACAACCGGCGCGAGAGCGGCCCCGGGCGGCCCCCGCTGGACCTGGCGGGGCTGCTCACGGTCAGCGGCTCGCTGCTCTGCCTCAACCTCGCGCTGATCAACGGGGCGGACTGGGGCTGGACCTCGGGCCGCGAGCTGGCGCTGTTCGGCGGCTCCGCGCTGCTGCTGCTCGCCTTCCTCGGCGTGGAGTCCCGCTCGGCCGCCCCGATCATGAACCTGGCCTGGTTCCGGCGGCCCTCCTTCGGCGGCAGCGTCACCGCGGGCTTCCTGCTGGGCGCCGGGATGTTCTCGGTGATGTTCTACCTGTCGATCTACATGCAGAGCGGCCTCGGGCTGACCGCGCTGGAGACCGGCGTACGGCTGCTGCCGCTGACCCTGATGCTGATCGTCGGCGCCCCGCTGGGCGGCAGGCTCACCGCGAAGCTGGGGATGCGCGGTGCCATGGCGTTCGCGTTCGCCCTGATGGCCGTGGGCATCGCCCTGTTCACGCTGACGGACCCCGCGGGCGACCCCGGTTCGTGGACGCGGCTGCTGCCCGGCCTGCTCGTCACCGGCCTGACGCTGGGCATCCTCATGCCCGTCTCCTCCGAACTGACCGTCGCCGCCGCCCCGCAGGACCAGGTCGGCGTGGCCGCGAGCGCCGGCACGATGTTCCGGCAGGTCGGCAACGCCGTGGGCGTCGCGATCATGGGCGCGCTGATGAGCACGCAGACCGACTCCGCCGCGGAGGAGGCCGAGAAACTCGCGGCCAAGGGCGCGCTGACGCCCGAAGGGGCCGCCGCGCTGCGGCAGTCGGCCATCACCGACGGACTGGACCACGGCGCCTGGTTCGCCGCCGCGGTGACGCTGGCCGCGGCCGTCGTCGTCGTGCTGTTCGTCCGCGACCTGCCGCGCGCCGCCCCCGGGACGAAGGCCCCCGCCGACGGGGCCCGCGCCTCCGTCGCCGGTGCCGTCGCCTCCGACGCCGGACGGCCGTGACACACCGGCCCGAATCCCGTGCAACTCCCCTCCAGGAAGCAGCGACGACCAAGAAAGGCGGGTCACCCGTGATGGGCAGGACCGCGTTCGTCTTCCCCGGCCAGGGGTCGCAGCGGGTGGGCATGGGACTCCACCTGCTCACCGAGCGACCCGACTTGCTGGACACCTACTACCGGGCGGCCGACGACATCCTCGGCATCCCCCTGTCCGCCCTGTGCCGGGAGGGACCGGAGGAGGCCCTGCGGGACACGTCGGTCACCCAGCCCGCGGTGTTCCTGACCGGCCTCGCCACCCTCGACGTCCTGCGGGACAAGGGGCTGGAGCCGGACCTCGTCGCCGGGCACAGCCTCGGCGAGTACACCGCCCTGGTCGCCGCGGGCGTGCTCGACTGGACCGACGCGCTGCGCCTCGTACGCCGTCGCGGTGTGCTCATGGCCGGGGTCAACGAGCGGATACCCGGCCGGATGGCCGCCGTGCTCGGCCTGGACCTCGCCGTGGTGGAGGCCCTGTGCGCCCGGGTCACCCTGGAACTCGGCCAGGTCGTCGAGGTCGCCAACGACAACGAGCCCCGGCAGGTCGTCGTGTCCGGCGAGCGCGAGGCAGTCGACCGGCTCCGCGCCGAGGCGCAGGACGCCGGAGCGGTCAAGGCCCTGCCGCTGCCCGTGGGCGCCCCGTTCCACTCCAGCCTGATGAGCGGCATCGAGGAGGAGTTCGCGGCGGCGCTCGACCAGGTGGAACTGCGCGCCCCGCGCGTGCCGTTCGTCTCCGGCGTCACCGCCGGGCTCGTCACCACCGCCGAGGACGTCGCCCGGTGCCTGCGCCGCCAGCTCGCGGGCCGCGTGCAGTGGACCGGGGCCGTGCGCACCCTCGCCGGGGAGGGTGTCACCACCTTCGTCGAGGTGGGCCCGGGCAAGGTGCTCGGCGGTCTCTGCCGCCGGATCGTGCCGGCCGCCGCCGTGCACGCCACGCACGACGAACGCGCGCTGGCGAAGACGCTGTCCGCCGTGCCGCCGACCGCCGGGAGCGCCGCCGCGGCCACCGGCCGCCCCCTCGAACCCGCCACCCCGGGAGCCGCCGTATGACCACCGTCCAGGAGAACAGGAACCCCGGCGAGCGCGTCGCCGAACTGGCCCGCATCAAGGGAGCGCTCCGGGAGGGCCCGGACCCCGCGGCGACCGAGCGCCAGCACGCCAAGGGCAAGCTGACCGCCCACGAACGCATCGACCTGCTCCTCGACGAGGGCTCGTTCCACGAGATCGAGGCGCTGCGCCGGCACCGGGCGACCGGCTTCGGCCTGGAGCAGCGGCGCCCCTACAGCGACGGGGTGATCACCGGCTGGGGCACCGTCCACGGCCGCACGGTGTTCGTCTACGCCCATGACTTCCGCATCTTCGGCGGCGCCCTGGGCGAGGCGCACGCCGAGAAGATCCACAAGGTGATGGACCTCGCCGAGTCGGCGGGCGCGCCCCTGGTCAGCCTCAACGACGGGGCGGGCGCCCGGATCCAGGAGGGGGTGACGGCCCTCGCGGGCTACGGCGGCATCTTCCGGCGCAACACCCGCTGCTCCGGCGTGATCCCGCAGATCAGCGTGATGCTCGGACCCTGCGCCGGCGGCGCCGCCTACAGTCCCGCGCTGACCGACTTCGTGTTCATGGTCCGCGGCACCTCGCAGATGTTCATCACCGGGCCCGACGTGGTGCAGGCGGTCACCGGCGAGCAGGTGACGCAGGACGGGCTCGGCGGCGCCGACGTCCACGCGGCGACCTCCGGTGTGGCGGCGTTCGTCCACGACGACGAGGAGCAGTGCCTGGAGGAGGTGCGCTACCTGCTGTCGCTGCTGCCGTCCAACAACCGCGAACTGCCGCCGGAGGAACCGTCCGACGACCCCGCGAACCGCAGTACGGAGGCGCTCGCCGGCCTCGTCCCGGCGGACCCGGGCCGCTCCTACGACATGCGCGGGGTCGTCGCCGAGATCGTCGACGGCGGGGAGTACTTCGAGGTCAGCGAGCGCTGGGCGACGAACGTCCTGTGCGTGCTGGCCCGCCTGGACGGCCGGGTCGTCGGCATCGTCGCCAACCAGCCCGGCAGCCTCGCGGGCGTGCTCGACATCGAGGCGTCGGAGAAGGCGGCGCGGTTCGTGCAGTTCTGCGACGCGTTCAACATCCCGCTGGTGACCCTGGTGGACGTGCCCGGCTTCCTGCCCGGGGTCGGCCAGGAGCACGACGGGATCATCCGGCGCGGCGCCAAGCTGCTGTACGCGTACTGCAACGCCACCGTCCCGCGCGTCTCGCTGATCCTGCGCAAGGCGTACGGCGGCGCCTACATCGTCATGGACTCCCGTTCCATCGGGGCCGACCTGTCGCTGGCCTGGCCGTCGAACGAGATCGCGGTGATGGGCGCGGAGGGCGCGGCCAACGTCATCTTCCGCAGGGAGATCGCGGCGGCCGACGACCCCGAGGCGACCCGCGTCCAGAAGATCAAGGAATACCGGAGCGAGCTGATGAGCCCGTACTACGCCGCCGAGCGGGGGCTGGTCGACGACGTCATCGACCCCGCGGAGACCCGTTCGATGCTGATCCGCTCCCTGGAGATGCTCCGCACGAAACACGTCGACCTGCCGTCGCGCAAGCACGGCAACCCGCCGGTGTGAGCGCCGTGAACGCGGGCCGGCCGTCCTTCACCCTCGTCCGGGGCAACGCCGACCCGGAGGACCTGGCCGCCCTGGTCGGCGTACTCCTGGCGGTCTGCCGGGAACCCTCGGCCGCGCCGGAGCGTCGTTCGGTGAGGGCCGGATGGGACCGCGCCCCTCACCGTTCCTCGGCGCAGGCCGGGTCTTGGAGGTCTCTTCCGTAATGCGCAAGGTGCTCATCGCCAACCGTGGCGAAATCGCTGTCCGCGTGGCCCGGGCGTGCCGGGATGCCGGGATCGCGAGTGTGGCCGTCTACGCG
>NZ_JBSGZN010000023.1:0-138670 GCF_053611025.1 Streptomyces sp. NPDC054842 | reverse complement strand
GGTTGATAGGCCAGATCTGGAAGGCGGGCAACCGCTGGAGGTGACTGGTACTAATAGGCCGAGGGCTTGTCCTCAGTTGCTCGCGTCCACTGTGTTGGTTCTGAAACCACGAACAACCGTCGTAGCCATGCCACGGCTCCGGTTGACAGTTTCATAGTGTTTCGGTGGTCATAGCGTGAGGGAAACGCCCGGTTACATTCCGAACCCGGAAGCTAAGCCTTACAGCGCCGATGGTACTGCAGGGGGGACCCTGTGGGAGAGTAGGACGCCGCCGAACAAATTGTGAAAGAGCTGGTCCCCGAACTTCGGTTCGGGGACCAGCTCTTTTTTGTTGTGCGTCACTTGTCGTTCACGTTGCGCGACCACCATCCGAGGCATGGGTACTGCTGCAATGCTCAGGGCCGCGGGTGTCGGAGCCGGTGACGAGGTCATCGTGCCGGCCTTCGGAAACGTCGAGGTCGCCGAGGCCGTCACCCTCACCGGGGCGACGCCCGTGTTCGCCGACATAGACCCGACGACGTACTGCCTCGACGCCTTCGCGGTCGATTACGCCGTGACCTCGCGGACCGCGGCCGTCGTCGTGGTGCACCGGTTCGGACGGCCAGCTTCCCTCGCGCCCCTGCACGCGCTCGGGCAGCGGCACGGCCTCCTCGTCCTGGAGCACGGCGAGTCCGAGGCGCCGTACGACGAGATCGCGCAGCGCAGGGCGCGGGCCGGCTACCTCGACTCCCGGCTCAGCGGGGTGCGGACACCCGACGGCGGTGACGGGCACACCTACCAGCAGTACGTGGTGCGCGTGCCCGGTAACGGGCGGCCGGACCGGGACGCGTTCGCGCGAGCGGTGCGGGCCAGGGGAGTCGACTGCCGGGTGCCCGTGAAGACGCCGGTGCACCGCATGCCCGCCTTCCGCCGGGACGTCTGCCTCCCCGAGACCGAGAGGGCCGCGGACGAGACGCTGGCGCTGCCTGTCGACGCCTTCCTGACCAAGCGCGAGATGCAGCGCATCGTGTCCTCGTGCAATGCACTCGGGGGACTGCTTCAGCCCGCCTTCTGAACCGGCCGGACTGGTTGGGACCACCCCGCTGTTCGGGGTATGATCTATTCCGTTGCCGCGAGGGAAACCTCGAAAAGGCGACCGGCCCCCCTAGCTCAGTCGGCAGAGCGTCTCCATGGTAAGGAGAAGGTCAACGGTTCGATTCCGTTGGGGGGCTCCACAAGAAAAAGGCCTCCGCCCATTCGGGCGGGGGCCTTTTCTCGTTGGCCGGACTTCCGGGACTCCGGAAATCCGGGCCTTTCGGTCAGTCCTTCTGGAGTCCCGGAACACGCATCGCGAGAATCGCCATGTCGTCGGACGGGGCGTCCGAGGCGAACCGCTCCACGGCGCGCATGATGCGGGCCGCCACCGCGCCGGCCGTCAGCCCCGTGCAGGTGGTCAGGACGTCGGCCAGGCCGTCGTCGCCGAGCATGCGGGTGCCCTCACGGCGTTCGGTGACCCCGTCCGTCACGCACAGGAGGACGTCGCCGGGATCCAGGGTCACCGTCTGCTCGTAGAGCTCCAGGTCGTCCATGACGCCGAGGAGCGGCTGCGGTTCCGCGGCCGGCTCGACCGTGCCGTCCTGGCGCAGGCGCAGCGGCAGCGGGTGCCCGGCGCAGACCACCTTGAGCACCGCCGAGCCGTCCTCCTGGGGCCACAACTCGCCGTACAGCAGGGTGAGGAAGCGGCTGCGGGCGCCCTCGTCGAGGATCGCGGAGTTCAGGCGCTCCAGGACCGCCGGGCCGCCGAAGCCCTCGCGGGCCAGCAGGCGCAGCGCGTGCCGGGCGAGGCCGGTGACCGCCGCCGCCTCCGGGCCCGTACCGCACACGTCGCCGATGGCGAAGCCGTAGGCGCCGTCGCGGATCGGGAAGACGTCGTAGAAGTCGCCGCCGACCTCGTTGCCCTCGCCGGCCGCTCGGTAGATGACCTCGACCTCGACGCCGTCGATCACGGGGAGCTCGGGCGGCAGGAGGCTGCGCTGGAGGGACTGGCTGATCGCCGTGCGCTCCGAGTACAGGCGGGCGTTGTCCAGCGCGAGGGCCGCCCGGCGGCTCAGGTCCTCGGCGAGCTCCAGGATCTCCTGGCGGAAGTGCTCGTCCGACGGCTTGCCGAGGGTGAGCATGCCGATGACGCGGTTGCGGGCCACCAGGGGCAGCACGACGGTCTCGCCGCCGACCGCCGCGGCCGTCGCGAGAGTCGTGCCGATGCCCGAACCCGACGAGGGGGACTCGCCCAGGCCGAGGCTGCGCATGGAGGTCCGCAGCGCCGCCTGGTGGGCCGCGTCGGCCGGGGCCGACCAGACGCGGGCGCCCGGCGTGGGCACCGGGTCCGGCGGGTCGATCTTGGAGAGCAGCGCCTTGAGGCCGTCGATGCGCTCCTCGTCCTCATGCAGGACATACGAGAGGTAGGGGTCGGACGACTGGTCGGCGATCGTGTAGACGGCGCACCAGGTGGCCAGGGTCGGGACCGTCATCTGGGCCATGAGGGCCAGCGTCTGGTCGCGGTCCAGGGTGCCGGCGAGGAGGTCGGAGGCCTCGACGAGGAAGGACAGCGAGCCGCGGCGCAGGCGCTCCAGTTCGCCGAGACGGGCGGACTCGACGGCCAGCGCGATGCGGTCGGCGGCGAACTGCAGGCGCAGCGCCTCCTCGTTCGAGTACCGGCCCGGCGCCTCGGCGGCGACACCGAGGGAGCCGGTGAGGCGCCCCTCCACCTTCAGCGGGACGGTGACGACGGAGCGCATCCCGGTGCCGTTGAGCAGCGGGACGGCGCCCGGGACGGCCGCGAGGTCGTCGTGGACGGCCGGCATGCGGGCGGAGCCGTAACGGCCGGGGCCGGCTTCGACGGGGACGCGGGCGAAGCGCTGGCGGGCGGAGGGCAGGCCGGTGGAGGCGCGTACCTCCAGTTCCGTCTCGTCGTCGGTGGCGAGCAGCAGGAAGGCGGAGTCGGCGTCGAGCATGTCGCGGGCGCGCTCCACCGTGCGCTGGAGGAGGCCGTCCAGGTCGTCCGGCGCGGGGGAGCCGATGAAGACCTCGAACGGGTCGGTGGTCTGGCCCTCGGCCATCGTGCCCGAGTCGGGGGAGGCGCCGCGCAACGGCGTCTGCAGGACGGCCCGTTCGTGGTTGCGCACCAGGAGGCAGACCGTCGAGGGTTCGCCCTCGGTGTCGCGGACGCGGAGGTGGGAGGCGTACACCGCGGTCACGCGGCCGTCGGCGCCCCGCAGGCCGTAGCTGCCCTCCCAGCGCGAGAGCTGGAGGGCCTCGACGATGCCGGTGCTGGTGCCCGGCGTGTGCGGCCAGGCGGCGAGGTCGGTCAGCGGTTTGCCGGTGACCTGCTCGGCCGTGTACCCAAAGAGCTCCTCGGCGTCCTCGTTCCACGCGGTGATGGCGCCGACGCGGTCGATCTGGACGACGGCGACGCGTACCCGGCCGTCGGCGAGCGGCAGGAGGGCGGCGGGCAGGGACGGGCCGGCGGTGCGGGTGCCGACCGCGCGCTCGGGCAGGTCGAGCTGGAACCACACCTGCTTCCGGGTGGGCGTGTAGTCGACGCCCCAGCGGTCGGCCAGGGCGGCGCAGAGCTGGAGGCCGCGGCCGCCCTCGCGGTCGGGGCTGCCCATGTCGGCGACGGAGCCCTGGAGTGGGATCTCGCGTTCGGGGTAGCGATCCGCCACCTCGATGCGTACGCCGTCGTCGCTGCGCAGACACAGGACGTCCGCGGACGTGCCCGCGTGCACCACGGCGTTCGTGACCAGTTCGCTGGTGAGGACCACGGCGTCGTCGACGACATCGGCGAAGCCCCAGCCCTGGAGGGTGTCACGGACGAAGGCGCGGGCGGTCGCGACCGATCGCCCCAGGGGCTCGAAACTGGCGGCCGCGCGCGCGGTGATCACAGAACTCCTTGTCCGGTTCTCGGCGTGCACGGATGCGGGCTCTACTCGCTCCTGCCGGGGCAGGGGCTGGTTCCCCGTCGGCCGGGGATCCCGGGGTGCTTCCCCGGGATGCAGTCCGGTGGTCATGGTGCGGCGCCCCTCCGATGCCTGCCCGCTCGTGCTCGTGCCACCGCCCAGTCCGGACGGAACCGGCGTGGCTGGACAGCCGCATGCAAGGTTACTTACCTTCGCCGTCCGCGCGGATGCCGGTCGCCAGTGTTTCCGTCCAGAGGGTGTGCGGACGATGTGCGAAGCTGCCGAACTGTTATGGCCTGGTTCGGTCGGGGTGAAACACTGGGCAGGCTCCATGGGAAGGTCCGGGCAGGCAGAGGGCCTTCCGAGTGTGCCGGGCGGAGGCCCGTCCGGCAGACCGAGTGGAAGTACTGAGCACGCAGAGCAGTAATGGTCGACCCCTGCGGGAGGGACACAGTGGAGTCTGGCGCAGCGACGCGGGGCACGAAGACGCGCGCGAAAGGCGGACAGTCCCCGAGCAACGAGCGGAAACCGAGGGGTGGGACCACCGCGGTGGACACGGCTGCCCTGAACCGGCTGCTGACGGCCCTGGTCTCGATGCGGGACGGCAACTTCCGCAAGCGGCTGACCGTCTCGGGCGACGGCGTGATGTCCGAGATCGCCGCCGTCTTCAACGAGGTGGCCGACCGGAACCTGCACCTCACGGGTGAACTGTCGCGGGTGCGGCGCATGGTCGGGCGTGAGGGCAAGCTGACGGAACGGCTGGAGACGGGGGCCTGCGAGGGTTCCTGGGCGGCCGCGATCGACGCGTCGAACGCGCTGGTCGACGACCTCGTACGGCCGGTCTCCGAGGTCGGCCGGGTGCTGTCCGCGGTGGCCGAGGGCGACCTGTCGCCCCGTATGGAGCTGCGGGCGCAGGCGCCGGACGGGAACGGGCACCCGCTGCGCGGCGAGTTCCTGAAGGTCGGGCGCACGGTCAACAACCTGGTCGACCAGCTGTCCACGTTCACCGACGAGGTGACGCGGGTGGCCAGCGAGGTGGGCACCGAGGGCAAGCTGGGCGGGCAGGCCCGGGTGCGCGGGATGTCCGGTTCGTGGAAGGACCTCACGGACTCGGTCAACACGATGGCGTACCGCCTGACCGCGCAGGTGCGGGACATCGCGCTCGTCACGACGGCGGTCGCCAAGGGTGATCTGTCCCGGAAGGTCACGGTTCACGTGGCCGGCGAGATGCTGGAGCTGAAGAACACCGTCAACACGATGGTCGACCAGCTGTCCTCCTTCTCGTCCGAGGTGACGCGGGTCGCCCGCGAGGTGGGCACGGAGGGCGAGCTGGGCGGCCAGGCCCAGGTGCCCGGTGTGGCGGGCGTGTGGAAGGACCTCACCGATTCGGTGAACCTGATGGCCGGCAACCTGACGGCCCAGGTGCGCGGGATCGCGCAGGTGACGACGGCGGTCGCCAGTGGTGACCTGTCGCAGAAGGTGACGGTGTCGGCGCGCGGCGAGGTCGCGCAGCTCGCCGAGACGATCAACCAGATGACCGAGACGCTGCGCACGTTCGCGGACGAGGTCACCCGGGTGGCGAACGAGGTCGGCGGCGAGGGACGGCTCGGCGGCCAGGCGAACGTGCCGGGGGCCGCGGGCACGTGGAAGGACCTCACCGACTCGGTGAACACGGTCTTCCGGAACCTGACCACGCAGGTGCGGGACATCGCCGCGGTGACGACGGCGGTGGCGAACGGCGACCTGTCGCAGAAGGTCACGGTCGACGTGGCCGGTGAGATGCTGGAGCTGAAGAACACCGTCAACACGATGGTCGACCAGCTGTCGTCCTTCGGTGCCGAGGTCACGCGGGTGGCGCGGGAGATCGGCGTCGAGGGCGAGCTGGGCGGGCAGGCGCAGGTGCCGGGCGCGGCGGGTACGTGGAAGGACCTCACGGACTCCGTCAACACGGCGTTCCGCAACCTCACCGGGCAGGTGCGCAACATCGCGCAGGTGACGACGGCGGTGGCGAACGGCGACCTGTCGCAGAAGGTCACCGTCGACGTGTCCGGCGAGATGCTCCAGCTGAAGAACACCGTGAACACGATGGTGGACCAGCTGTCGAGCTTCGCGGACCAGGTGACGCGGATGGCCCGGGACGTGGGTACGGAGGGCCGGCTCGGCGGTCAGGCCCGGGTGGACGGAGTCTCCGGTACGTGGAAGGAACTCACCGACTCCGTCAACTTCATGGCGGGCAACCTCACCTCGCAGGTGCGGCAGATCGCCCAGGTGACGACGGCGGTGGCGCGGGGTGACCTGTCGCAGAAGATCGACGTGGACGCGCGCGGCGAGATCCTGGAGCTGAAGAACACCATCAACACGATGGTCGACCAGCTCTCCGCCTTCGCGGACCAGGTGACGCGGGTCGCCCGGGACGTGGGCACGGAGGGCCGGCTCGGCGGTCAGGCGCAGGTGCCCGGCGTGGCCGGTGTGTGGCGCGACCTGACCGACTCGGTGAACGGCATGGCCGGCAACCTCACCGCGCAGGTCCGCAACATCGCGCAGGTCGCGACGGCGGTGGCCCGCGGTGACCTGTCGCAGAAGATCGACGTGGACGCGCGCGGGGAGATCCTGGAGCTGAAGAACACCCTCAACACGATGGTGGACCAGCTCTCGAACTTCGCCGAGCAGGTCACGCGGGTGGCCCGCGAGGTGGGTACGGAGGGCATGCTCGGCGGGCAGGCCGAGGTGCAGGGTGTCTCCGGCACCTGGAAGGACCTCACCCAGTCCGTGAACTTTATGGCGAACAACCTGACCATCCAGGTCCGCAACATCGCCGAGGTCACGACCGCCGTCGCCAAGGGCGATCTGTCGAAGAAGATCACCGTCGACGCCAAGGGCGAGATCCTCGAACTCGTCACCACCGTCAACACGATGGTCGACCAGCTCTCCAACTTCGCGGAGCAGGTGACCCGGGTGGCCCGCGAGGTGGGCACCGAGGGCAACCTGGGCGGCCAGGCGCGGGTGCCGGGGGTCACGGGCATCTGGAAGGACCTCAGCGACAACGTCAACGTGATGGCCAACAACCTGACCAACCAGGTGCGGAACATCTCGCAGGTCGCGACGGCCGTGGCCAACGGCGACCTCACCAAGAAGGTCACGGTGGAGGCGAGCGGCGAGGTCGCCCAGCTCGCCGACACCGTCAACACCATGGTGAAGACGCTGAGTTCGTTCGCCGACCAGGTGACCCGGGTGGCCCGCGAGGTGGGCACGGACGGCATCCTCGGCGGGCAGGCGCGCGTGCCGGGGGTGTCCGGTACGTGGAAGGACCTCACCGAGTCGGTGAACGGGATGGCGTCGAACCTGACCGGCCAGGTACGCAACATCGCGATGGTCACCACGGCCATCGCCAAGGGCGATCTGACCAAGAAGATCGACATCGACGCGCGCGGCGAGATCCTGGAGCTCAAGACGACCATCAACACGATGGTCGACCAGCTGTCGTCGTTCGCGGAGGAGGTCACCCGTGTCGCCCGCGAGGTGGGCACCGAGGGGCAGTTGGGCGGCCAGGCGCGGGTGCGGGACGTCGACGGCACCTGGCGCGACCTCACCGAGTCGGTGAACGAGATGGCCGGGAACCTGACCCGGCAGGTGCGTGCCATCGCGCGCGTGGCGACCGCGGTGACGCGCGGCGACCTGAACCTGAAGATCGACGTGGACGCCTCGGGCGAGATCCAGGAACTGCAGGACTACATCAACAAGATGATCGCCAACCTGCGCGACACCACCATCGCCAACAAGGAGCAGGACTGGCTCAAGGGCAACCTGGCGCGCATCTCGGCCCTGATGCAGGGGCGCCGCGACCTCGACGACGTGGCCTCCCTGATCATGAGCGAGCTGACCCCGGTCGTCTCCGCGCAGCACGGGGCGTTCTTCCTGTCGATGCCGCTGATGGACGGCAAGGACGCGGCCGGCCAGGACGAGGAGGCGTACGAGCTGCGGATGCTGGGGTCGTACGGCTACTCGATGGGCTCCATGCCGACGTCGTTCCGGCCCGGCGAGGCGCTGATCGGGACGGCGGCGCAGGAGAAGCGCACGATCCTCGTGGAGAACGCGCCGAGCGGCTATCTGAAGATCTCCTCCGGGCTCGGCGAGGCGCCGCCCGCGCAGGTGATCGTCCTTCCGGTGCTCTTCGAGGGCACGGTGCTCGGGGTGATCGAGCTGGCGTCGTTCACGCCGTTCACGCAGATCCAGAAGGACTTCCTCAACCAGATCGCCGAGATGATCGCGACGAGCGTCAACACCATCTCCGTCAACACCAAGACGGAGGTGCTGCTCAAGCAGTCGCAGGAGCTGACCGAGCAACTCCGCGAGCGGTCGGCCGAGTTGGAGAACCGGCAGAAGGCGCTCCAGGAGTCCAACGCCGAACTGGAGGAGAAGGCCGAGCTGCTGGCCCAGCAGAACCGCGACATCGAGGTGAAGAACACCGAGATCGAGGAGGCGCGGCAGGTCCTCGAGGAGCGGGCCGAGCAGCTCGCGGTGTCGATGCGCTACAAGAGCGAGTTCCTCGCCAACATGTCGCACGAGCTGCGTACGCCGCTCAACTCCCTGCTGATCCTGGCCAAGCTGCTCGCTGACAACGCGGACTCCAACCTCACGCCGAAGCAGGTCGAGTTCGCCGAGACGATCCACGGTGCGGGCTCCGACCTGCTCCAGCTGATCAACGACATCCTCGATCTGTCGAAGGTCGAGGCGGGCAAGATGGACGTCTCGCCGACCCGTATCGCCGTGGTGCAGCTCGTCGACTACGTGGAGGCCACGTTCCGCCCGCTGACCGCGGAGAAGGGGCTCGACTTCTCGGTACGGGTCTCGCCGGAGCTGCCCGCGACGCTGCACACCGACGAGCAGCGCCTCCTCCAGGTGCTGCGCAACCTGCTGTCCAACGCGGTCAAGTTCACCGACTCGGGAGCGGTGGAGCTGGTCATCCGGCCGACGGGTGCGGACGTCCCGGTCGCCATTCGGGAACAGCTGCTGGAGTCCGGCTCGCTGCGGGACCCGGACGGCGACCTGATCGCCTTCTCGGTGACCGACACCGGCATCGGGATCGCCGCGAGCAAGATGCGGGTGATCTTCGAGGCGTTCAAGCAGGCGGACGGCACGACCAGCCGCAAGTACGGCGGCACCGGTCTGGGGCTGTCCATCTCGCGGGAGATCGCGCGGCTGCTGGGCGGCGAGATCCACGCGCAGAGCGAACCGGGGCGCGGCTCGACGTTCACGCTGTATTTGCCCCTGTACCCGAGCGAACTGCCGCCGCAGGGCTACGGGCAGCTCGCGCCCCCGCTCGGCGCCGGGGAACTGCTCGCCTCCGAGGCGGAGCCGGCCGGGCCTGGCATCGAGACGCCGGCCGAGGTGAGGTCGTACCAGGACACCCAGAACGGGCCCGCCGCGCTGTTCAGGCGGCGCCGCAGGGCGGTGCCCGCCGCCGAGCAGCGGCCGGGGCTCACCGGGCCGTCGGCCGCCGGGCAGGGGCAGGAGCAGTGGCAGGCCGACGGGCAGCAGGAGGCGGCTCCGCGGCCGCGGTCCGGCATCCGGTTCGACAGCGAGAAGGTGCTGATCGTCGACGACGACATCCGCAACGTCTTCGCGCTCACCAGCGTGCTGGAGCAGCACGGCCTGTCCGTGCTGTACGCCGAGAACGGCCGCGAGGGCATCGAGGTCCTGGAGCAGCACGACGACGTGACGGTCGTCCTGATGGACATCATGATGCCGGAGATGGACGGGTACGCGACGACCACGGCGATCAGGAGGATGCCGCAGTTCGCGGGTCTGCCGATCATCGCGCTCACCGCGAAGGCGATGAAGGGCGACCGGGAGAAGGCCCTCGAGTCGGGTGCCTCCGACTACGTGACGAAGCCGGTCGATCCCGATCACCTGCTGTCGGTGATGGAGCAGTGGATGCGGGGGCAGTGACGTGCGGGCCGCTACGCGGTGTCAGCGCCCGGCGCCCGAAGGCGGGCGGCGGGCCCTGTCCGCGGGGCGGCGGGGCGTGTCCGACGGGCGGCCCGTTCGGCCGGCCGGACCGTCCGGCGGGGCGGCGAGGCGCGCCCGACGTGGCATGACTGAGTGTGGCCGAGGCCGTGTAGAAACCCGGTATTCGGGGAACCTTCTGGTCTCCCGCTACGTTTCTGCTACGTGCACAGTGACATCGCGGTGACAGGGTGTGGCGACAAGCGGGGTGCGGCTACCATGACCGGCACAAGGACGGGCGGCGCAACGGAGTCGTCCCCTGGGGCGGCGCCCGGTGCACTGCCGGGGCGAGGAGGGCGGGCCATGGTGCAGAAGGCCAAGATCCTCCTGGTCGATGACCGGCCGGAGAATCTGCTGGCGCTGGAGGCCATCCTCTCTGCGCTCGATCAGACACTGGTGCGGGCATCGTCCGGGGAGGAAGCGCTCAAAGCGCTGCTGACGGACGATTTCGCGGTCATCCTGCTGGATGTGCAGATGCCGGGGATGGACGGTTTCGAGACCGCCGCCCACATCAAGCGGCGGGAGCGGACGCGGGACATCCCGATCATCTTCCTCACCGCGATCAACCACGGGCCGCACCACACCTTCCGCGGGTACGCGGCGGGCGCGGTCGACTACATCTCCAAGCCGTTCGACCCGTGGGTGCTGCGCGCGAAGGTCTCGGTCTTCGTCGAGCTCTACATGAAGAACTGCCAACTCCGGGAGCAGGCGGCGCTGCTGCGGCTCCAGCTGGAGGGCGGCGGGGGCAAGGCGGCGGTCGGCGACACCAAGGAGCCCGCCGGGCTGCTGGCCGAGCTGTCGGCACGGCTCGCGGCCGTCGAGGAGCAGGCCGAGGCGCTGTCCAAGCAGCTCGACGACGACTCCGCCGACGCGGCGGCCGTGGCGACCGCGGCCCATCTCGAACGCAAACTGACGGGCCTGCGCAGAGCGCTGGACGCCCTGGAGCCCGGTACGGGCAGCGGGGCGCCGTCGCTGCCCTCGCAGAACTGACGCGAGCCGCGACTCCCGCGCCTCGCCGGGCCGCAACTCCCGTGCCGCGTCGCCCCGTTCGCGTTCGGGGAGCGGGCCGTTCCGCAGCCGTACGGGACCGGGGGCGCCGGCCGTCCAGGGGTGCGCTTCCCTGCGGGGGACGGACCGTCACTTTGCGCCCATCGAGGCGTGGAAGCGGTGAAACGGCGTCAGTTCCCGTCCACCTGAAGGGCGACACGAACGGGTGAAGCAGTAGGCACACGTGTCCGCTGTCGTCTCCACCGGTAACCTCACACCCATGGCCTCACGTCAGTCCGCAGCCAAGAAGCCGCCCGCGAAGAAGGCGGTCGTCCCGACGAAGGCTCCGGCGAAGAAGGCCCCCGCGAAAAAGGCGCCCGTCAAAAGGGCGCCCGCCAGGAAGGCCGCGGTGAAGAAGGCCCCTCCCAGGCCGGCGCCCAGCCCGACCGGAGGCGTGTACCGACTGGTGCGCGCCGTCTGGCTCGGAGTCGCGCACGCCGTCGGCGCGCTGTTCCGCGGCATAGGAGCGGGCGCCAAGGGGCTCGACCCGGCGCACCGCAAGGACGGCGTCGCACTGCTGCTCCTCGGCCTCATGCTGATCATCGCGGCCGGTACCTGGTCGAACCTCCAGGGGCCCGTCGGCGACCTGGTGGAGATGCTGGTGACCGGCGCCTTCGGCCGCCTCGACCTGCTGGTCCCGATACTGATCGGCATCGTCGCCGCCCGCCTGATCCGGCACCCGGAGAAGCCCGAGGCCAACGGCCGCATCGTCATCGGCCTGTCCGCGCTCGTGATCGGCGTGCTCGGCCAGGTCCACATCGCGTGCGGGGCGCCCGCCCGCAGCGACGGCATGCAGGCGATAAGGGACTCCGGCGGACTGATCGGCTGGGGCGCGGCGACCCCGCTGACGTACACGATGGGCGACGTCCTCGCCGTCCCCCTGCTCGTGCTGCTGACGGTCTTCGGGCTGCTCGTCGTCACGGCGACCCCGGTCAACGCGATCCCGCAGCGGCTGCGCCTGCTCGGCGAGAAGCTCGGCATCCTCGCCTCCCCCGAGGACGCGGACGACTGGGCCGAGGACGACGAGCGCTACGACGAGCAGTGGCGTGAGGCCCTGCCGGCGCGCTCCCGGCGCCCGCGCGCCCCCGAGGCGTACGACCCCGACGGAGCCGAGCAGGAGGCGCTCACCAAGCGCCGGAGCCGCCCCCGGCGTTCCGCCGTGCAGCAGCCCGACATGGACCGGCCGATGGACGCCGTCGACGTCGCCGCGGCGGCCGCCGCCGCGCTGGACGGCGCCGTCATGCACGGGATGCCGCCCTCGCCGCTGGTAGCCGACCTCACCCAGGGCGTCCACCCGGAGCGGGACGGGTACGAGGAGACGACGCCGGTGCCGGCCGCGCGGGCCAGGACCGCACCGGCCGCCAAGGCCCCCGCGGGCGCCAGGCAGCCCAAGCAGGCCAAGCAGGACCCGTTCAAGGCCGAGGCCGTCGTGCCCGACCTGACCAAGGCCGCTCCCGACACACCGCGCGAGATGCCCTCCCGGGCCGAGCAGCTCCAGCTCTCCGGCGACATCACCTACGCGCTGCCGTCCCTGGACCTGCTGGAGCGCGGCGGACCCGGCAAGACCCGCAGCGCCGCCAACGACGCCGTGGTCGCCTCGCTGTCCAACGTCTTCATGGAGTTCAAGGTCGACGCCGCCGTCACCGGCTTCACGCGCGGTCCGACGGTCACCCGCTACGAGGTCGAGCTCGGCCCCGCCGTGAAGGTCGAACGGATCACGGCGCTGACGAAGAACATCGCGTACGCCGTCGCCAGCCCCGACGTCCGGATCATCAGCCCGATCCCCGGCAAGTCGGCGGTCGGCATCGAGATCCCGAACACCGACCGCGAGATGGTCAACCTCGGCGACGTGCTGCGCCTCGCGGACGCGGCCGAGGACGACCACCCGATGCTGGTCGCGCTCGGCAAGGACGTCGAGGGCGGCTACGTGATGGCCAACCTGGCGAAGATGCCGCACGTGCTGGTGGCCGGCGCCACCGGTTCCGGCAAGTCGTCCTGCATCAACTGCCTGATCACCTCGGTCATGGTGCGGGCGACCCCGGAGGACGTGCGCATGGTCCTCGTCGACCCCAAGCGCGTCGAGCTGACCGCGTACGAGGGCATCCCGCACCTGATCACGCCGATCATCACCAACCCCAAGCGGGCCGCCGAGGCGCTCCAGTGGGTCGTACGCGAGATGGACCTGCGCTACGACGACCTCGCGGCGTTCGGGTACCGGCACATCGACGACTTCAACGAGGCCATCAGGAACGGCAAGGTGAAGCTGCCGGAGGGCAGCGAGCGCGAGCTGAGCCCGTACCCGTACCTGCTGGTGATCGTCGACGAGCTCGCGGACCTGATGATGGTCGCCCCGCGCGACGTCGAGGACGCCATCGTGCGCATCACCCAGCTCGCGCGCGCGGCCGGCATCCACCTGGTGCTCGCCACGCAGCGGCCCTCGGTGGACGTCGTCACCGGACTCATCAAGGCGAACGTGCCGTCCCGGCTCGCCTTCGCCACCTCCTCGCTCGCCGACAGCCGGGTCATCCTCGACCAGCCGGGCGCCGAGAAGCTGATCGGCAAGGGCGACGGACTGTTCCTCCCGATGGGCGCCAACAAGCCGACGCGTATGCAGGGCGCCTTCGTCACCGAGGACGAGGTCGCGGCCGTCGTCCAGCACTGCAAGGATCAGATGGCGCCGGTCTTCCGGGACGACGTCACCGTCGGGACCAAGCAGAAGAAGGAGATCGACGAGGACATCGGCGACGACCTCGACCTGCTGTGCCAGGCGGCCGAACTGGTCGTCTCCACGCAGTTCGGGTCCACCTCGATGCTCCAGCGCAAGCTGCGCGTCGGCTTCGCCAAGGCGGGGCGGCTGATGGACCTCATGGAGTCGCGCAACATCGTGGGCCCGAGCGAGGGCTCCAAGGCGCGCGACGTCCTCGTGAAGGCCGACGAACTGGACGGAGTGCTGGCCGTGATCCGCGGGGAGACCGAAGCGTAGGGAAACGGGGCGTACGAGCCGCCGCAGGGGTGGATCCGCGACGAGCGGGTATTCGAACGTGACTCAGCTGTAAGGGATCTGTGAGCAACCGTTTCCCTATGTCGCACGTCAAGTTGAGCGAGGGGACGATCACCTGTCCCATCATCGGGATGACCGGCCATTCCGATGGCGTACAAAGTCCTACCGCCCGGTTGCCCCACCCTTTCGTACCCCCCCTAGACTGAACCTCCAGCACAGGTGGCTACACGCTCGAAAGGCGCCCCCGTGTCCATCGGCAACTCCCCTGACGGCAACTCCCCAAAAGACGAGCGTCCGTTCGAAGACGATCGCGAGGCGGAACGCCCCTCGATCGGTCACGCCCTGCGGCAGGCGCGCATCGAGGCCGGGCTGACTGTCGACGACGTCAGCAGCGCCACCCGGGTCCGCATCGTCATCGTGCACGCCATCGAGCAGGACGACTTCGCGCCCTGCGGCGGCGACGTCTACGCCCGCGGTCACATCCGGACCCTGGCACGCGCTGTCCGCCTCGACCCCGAACCCCTCCTCGCGCAGTACGACGCCGAGCACGGCGGGCGCCCCGCGCCCACCCCGGCGGCCCCCCTCTTCGAGGCGGAACGGATCCGTCCCGAGCGCCGCGGACCGAACTGGACGGCCGCCATGGTCGCCGCGATCGTCGCGGTGATCGGCTTCGTCGGGTTCACCATGGTCAAGGGCGACGACGGGGACGGCTCGACGGCCCAGGTCGCCGAGGGGTCCACGCCCACCACCAGCAAGCCGGCCGGCAAGCCCACGCCGACCAGGCCCGCCGACCCGAAGCCCGACCCCACCGACAGCGCCATCGCGGCCGCGCCGCAGGACAAGGTCACCGTCCAGGTGACCGCAACCGACGGCCGCAGCTGGATCTCCGCCAAGGACCACAACGGCCGGATGCTCTTCGACGGGCTGCTCAAGAAGGGCCAGTCGAAGACCTTCCAGGACAACACGAAGATCAACCTCATCCTGGGTGACGCCGGCGCCATCCAGCTGTACGTGAACGGCAAGAAGATCGAGGACGACTTCCAGCCCGGTCAGGTCGAGCGCCTGACCTACACCAAGGGCGACCCCGAGGTCGGATGAACGGGCCCGCGGGGCAAGGCGCACACGGGGTTGGCCGGGATCGGCCAACCCCGTCGACGTGGGCCGTCGGCGGGACGAAGTAGTCTTGAGCCCATGCCTGAACGCCGTACCGTCGCACTCGTCACCCTTGGCTGCGCCCGTAACGAGGTGGACTCGGAGGAGCTCGCAGGCCGCTTGGAGGCGGACGGCTGGCACCTCGTCGAGGACGCCGAGCAAGCGGACGTCGCCGTCGTCAACACCTGTGGGTTCGTCGAAGCCGCCAAGAAGGACTCCGTGGACGCCCTCCTGGAGGCCAACGATCTCAAGGGGCACGGCAGAACCCAGGCCGTCGTGGCGGTGGGCTGCATGGCCGAGCGGTACGGCAAGGAACTGGCCGAGGCGCTCCCCGAGGCCGACGGCGTGCTCGGCTTCGACGACTACGCCGACATCTCCGACCGCCTCCAGACCATCCTGAACGGCGGCATCCACGCCTCGCACACCCCGCGCGACCGCCGCAAGCTGCTCCCGATCAGCCCGGCCGAGCGGCAGTCCGCGGGCGACGAGGTGGCCCTGCCCGGCCACGGCGCGCCCGCCGACCTGCCGGAGGGCGTCGCTCCGGTCTCCGGCCCCCGTGCGCCCCTGCGCCGCCGCCTGGACGGCTCCCCGGTCGCCTCCGTGAAGCTCGCCTCCGGCTGCGACCGGCGCTGCTCCTTCTGCGCCATCCCGTCCTTCCGCGGCTCCTTCATCTCCCGGCGCCCCAGCGACGTGCTGAACGAGACCCGCTGGCTGGCCGAGCAGGGCGTCAAGGAGGTCATGCTCGTCTCCGAGAACAACACCTCGTACGGCAAGGACCTGGGCGACATCCGCCTCCTGGAGACGATGCTGCCCGAGCTCGCCGAGATCGAGGGCATCGAGCGCGTGCGCGTCAGCTACCTCCAGCCCGCCGAGATGCGCCCCGGGCTCATCGACGTGCTGACCTCCACGCCGAACATCGCGCCGTACTTCGACCTGTCCTTCCAGCACTCCGCCCCCGACGTGCTGCGCTCGATGCGGCGCTTCGGCGACACCGACCGCTTCCTGGAGCTGCTCGACACCATCCGCTCCAAGGCCCCGCAGGCCGGCGTGCGGTCGAACTTCATCGTGGGCTTCCCCGGCGAGACCGAGGCCGACCTGGCCGAGCTGGAGCGCTTCCTCACCCATGCGCGGCTCGACGCCATCGGTGTCTTCGGCTACTCCGACGAGGACGGCACCGAGGCGGCGACGTACGAGAACAAGCTCGACGAGGACGTGGTCGCCGAGCGTCTCGCGCGCGTGTCGCGACTCGCCGAGGAACTGGTCGCCCAGCGCGCCGAGGAGCGCGTCGGAGAAACGTTGCAGGTCCTGGTCGAGTCCATCGACGACGAGGAGGGCGCGGTCGGCCGCGCCGCCCACCAGGCGCCCGAGACGGACGGACAGGTGCTGCTCACGAGCAGCGCGGGTCTGACCGTCGGTCGTATGGTCGAGGCAAAGGTGGTCGGCACGGAAGGTGTCGACCTGGTGGCCGAGCCGCTCCCGGGCTCGTTCGCGGGGACTGAGGAGGCGGGCAGATGACCGGAGCCCCGGCATCCGCGGCGGGCAGTTCCTCCAGCGCGAAAGGCGCGGCCGGTGCGTCCGGCACCCCGGGAGGAACGAAGCCGGTGCGAAAGCTGGGCGCTGCGGCCGTCGACCAGGCCAGCCTCTGGAACGTCGCCAACCTCCTCACCATGCTCCGGCTCGTGCTCGTGCCCGGCTTCGTGGCGCTGCTGCTGGCCGACGGCGGGTACGACCCCGTGTGGCGCGCGTGGGCCTGGGCGGCCTTCGCCGTCGCGATGATCACCGACATCTTCGACGGCCACATCGCCCGCACGTACAACCTGGTCACCGACTTCGGGAAGATCGCCGACCCCATCGCCGACAAGGCGATCATGGGCGCGGCGCTGATCTGTCTGTCCTCGCTGGGCGATCTGCCCTGGTGGGTGACGGGGGTGATCCTCGGGCGGGAGCTCGGGATCACCCTGCTGCGTTTCGTGGTGATCCGCTACGGCGTCATCCCCGCCAGCCGCGGCGGCAAGCTGAAGACCCTGGCCCAGGGCACCGCGGTCGGCATGTACGTGCTGGCGCTGACGGGGCCGCTGGCCACCATGAGGTTCTGGGTGATGGCCGTGGCGGTCGTCCTGACCGTGGTGACGGGCCTCGACTACGTAAGACAGGCCATTGTGCTGCGCCGGCAGGGCATCGCCGCCCGCCGGGCGTCGGCCGAGGAGGCGGAGCGGTGAGTTCCACGGCCGCCGAAGTGCTGCGACTACTCACGGTGAGGGGCGAGACGCTCGCCGTCGCCGAATCGCTCACCGGTGGCCTGGTGGCCGCGGAGATCACAGGGACGCCCGGGGCGTCGAAGGCCTTCAGAGGCTCCGTGACCGCGTACGCCACCGAGCTCAAGCACGCACTGCTCGGGGTCGACGCCACTCTGCTGGCCGAGCGCGGGGCGGTGGATCCGCAGGTCGCGGCCCAGATGGCGGCCGGCGTGCGCAAGGCGCTCGGTGCCGACTGGGGCATCGCCACCACCGGCGTCGCGGGCCCCGATTCCCAGGACGGGCAGCCGGTCGGTACGGTTTTCGTGGCCGTCGACGGACCGGCGACGGCGAAATCCGCAGCCGATGTTGGCGGGAAAGTGGCCTCGTTGCGGTTGAACGGCGGTCGGGCGGAAATTCGTATGGAGAGTGTACGGAGCGTACTCGCGCTGCTTCTCGGGGAGCTCGCGGGCGAACAGACCGGAAACGAGCTGGCACAGGATACGGAACAGAACGGGGGGACTTGATGTTTGCAGCCCTGAGTGAACACGACATCGCTCCCCGCACGGCCGCGGCGCAAGGCGGTACGGTGGGGCGTGAAGGATGCGGCTACGCGGTCCGAGGAGGGAGCCACCGATGATTCTGCTCCGTCGCCTGCTGGGTGACGTGCTGCGTCGGCAGCGCCAGCGCCAGGGCCGTACTCTGCGCGAAGTCTCCTCGTCCGCCCGGGTCTCACTCGGCTATCTCTCCGAGGTGGAGCGGGGGCAGAAGGAGGCATCCTCCGAGCTGCTCTCCGCGATCTGCGACGCGCTTGACGTACGGATGTCCGAGCTCATGCGGGAAGTGAGCGACGAACTCGCCCTCGCCGAGCTGGCACAGTCGGCTGCGGCCACCGAACCGGTGCCCGCACCGGTACGTCGCCCGATGCTCAATTCCGTGTCCGTGACCGGTGTCCCACCGGAACGGGTCACCATCAAGGCGCCTGCCGAGGCGGTCGACGTCGTCGCGGCCTAGCGTCCACGGCCTCACGGTCCTGGACTGAACCACGTACGCGAGAGCCCCGGCCGGGGCTTCTCCGGGGAGACCCGGAGAGGACCGGCCGGGGCTCCTCGCGTTTCCGGCGGCCCGGCGCCACCCCGTTTGCCGGTGTGTTCCCCGGCGGTCATGGTGGAGAGGCGGTGGCTCGGGGCCGTCATGAGTGATCTTGAACCGGAGGATTCGATGTACGTGGTGAAGAGCCCGTTGTCCGACTCGGACCTGAAGATCGTCGCCGAGGCCCTGCAGGGCGCCCTGGTCGACCTGGTGGACCTCTCCCTGGTGGCCAAGCAGGTCCACTGGAACGTCGTCGGACCGCGCTTCCGTTCCGTCCACCTCCAGCTGGACGACGTCGTGGTCAGCGCGCGCCTGCACTCCGACACGGTGGCCGAACGCGCCTCCGCGCTCGGCGTCTCGCCCGACGGGCGCGCGGCGACGGTCGCCGCCGGCAGCGGGATCGGCACCGTCACCGACGGCTGGGTCAAGGACGCGGACGCCGTGGGGACGCTGGTGGACGCGCTGGGCGCGGTCATCACGCGGATGCGGGAGCGCGTGAAGGCCACCGAGAGCCCGGACCCGGTCAGCCAGGACCTTCTCATCGGCATCACCGCGGATCTGGAGAAGCACCACTGGATGTTCCAGGCGGAGAACGGCTGAGGCCCGAGTGAGGGGCAGGCGGGCCTCAGTACCGGGGCTCGCCGAGCGCTGCGTACCGCCACGTGCGGTGCCGCGGCGGGACCGGCGCGGGCGGCGGGCCGCGCCGGACCGCGGACGGGGCGCGTGGCGGGCGCGTGGCCCCGGACGCGAGGCGCCCGGCGGGGCACGGCCCCGAGATCCTGGCAGGGTGCGGCGGGTGTGTGCGTGCGGTGCGCCTCTGTGCCGGTGGTGCGCCCTCCCTGCCGCCGGGAGCGGCGGTCTAGCGTCGGGCTGGAGGTGGCAGGCCATGGCAGGGCGAACGGCGCGCTGGGGGGCGACGCTGACGCTGGGGGCGCTGTGGTGGTGGGGGATCCTCCGGCTCGCGCTGGCTCCCGACGCAGGGGTGTGGGAAGGGGCTGTCGCGGCCGGAGGGTGGGGGCTGAGTCTGCTGCCCGTGCACTGCGTGCCCAAGGCGCGGGCTGCCCGGGCCGTGGACTCGGACCGGCGGGCGATGCGGGATCTTCGCCTCGCGGGGATGTGGCGACGTGGGTCCGGTGAGGAACGGGGACGGGGGGTGTAGCGAGGGGGCGCGACTTCGGGGACGGGGGTGTGCGGTGACGGAGCGCTGAGGCCGGGATGCCCGGCGCCGGATGGGTGGGCTGCGGAGCCGCCCCTTCCGGCGGGGTGCCTGTGGGGTGGGCTGCGGAGCCGCCCCTTTCGGCGGGGGTGCCGGTGGGTGAGTGCGGGGGCGGCGTCGGGGGGCGCCGTTCACGCGTGCGGGGCGGGGAGGGGTGGGCGTTGCGCGCCTTGGCTCGCGTGATCCGTATGTGGGCATGACCCGGTCTGTCGTACGGGGGCGGCGGGCGCTCGTTCGTTGGTTCTCTGGGTGGCTTACGAGGCGGGCGTGCGCGGCGTTCTCTGCACTGGGTGCGGGGTGTCGCGGGGTGTCGCCGTCTGAGTGGGGGCCTGGACGGTTGCCCGTTGCCCGTGGCCTGGTGCTTGGCCTGTTGCGTCTTGCCCGCTGCTGGCCGCCTCTGCTCGTCATGAACAGGGGGTGCGCGGGCTCTGCGGGTTCCGTCGGCGTGCGAGGGGCGCTGGGGTCACCACGGCATCGCGACGCCGCCGTTCGGGCGGAGGATCTGGCCCGTGGTGAAGGACGACGCGTCCGAGGCGAGGTGGAACACCGCGTGAGCGACGTCCTCCGGCTCGCCGACCCGGCCGAGCGGCGACCGCCGGGCCATGAACGCCTCGGTGTGCGCCTGGTCCTCTCCGTGGCGCTGGGTCATGGGAGTGCGCACCCAGCCGGGGGCCACGGCGTTCACACGGATCCCGTGCGGGCCGACCTCCGTCGCCAGCGTCTTCGTCAGCTGCACGACGGCCGCCTTGGATGCGCCGTAGCAGAGCAGACCGGGGCCGCCGGTGTCCACGGCGCCCGAGGCCATCGTCACGATGCTGCCCCGCACCTGCCGCGCGATCATGTGGCGGGCCGCCTCCTGGCAGGCGTACAGCACGCCCTTGAAGTTGACGTCCAGCACCCGGTCGAGGTCCTCGTCCCGGGTCTCCAGGACCGGGCTGCTGTGCATGATCCCGGCGACCGCCGCCATCACGTCGAGGCGCTCGCAGGACTCCACGGCCTGCTGGAGCCCGGCCCGGTCGGTCACGTCGAGACGGTGGGTGACGGCCGTACCGCCCTCGGCCTTGATCAGCGTCGCCGTCTCGTGCAGGCCCTGTTCGTCGCGGTCAGCGCAGTGCAGCGCGGCCCCCGCGCGGGCGAGCAGGACGGCGCAGGCCCGCCCGATGCCGCCGGCGGCGCCCGTGACGAACGCCGTGCGTCCGGTGAGGTCGTACGCCTTCAGGGCCATGCCACGACGGTACGAGCAAGTCTGACGGGTCGTCAATTAGTCGTGCGGGGTGGCATTCCGGCCGCCCCGCGACGGGGTCGGGGTCAGCGGGGCACGCTGCGCGTCGTCGGGCCCGCGGTCCCGGGGGCCGTGCCGGGCGGTGTGGGGCCGGGCTGGCAGGAGGGGCACCAGTAGGTGGGACGCTCGCGGGAGCCGTCGCCCTGCTCGGCCACCAGGATGCGCGTCCCGCAGCGCAGGCAGCGGCGGCCGGCGCGCCCGTACACGAACAGCTTCTGCTCGGGGCGGCCCGTGGTCACGCGGTTCGGGCGGTCCCGGTTGACCTGGAGGAGCTTGTGGGCCAGCGGGGTCAGCAGGGAGGCACGGTCCGCGGGGAGTTCGCCGACGGGGAGCCAGGGAGTGACGCCGAGGAGGAAGCAGAGCTCGCTCTTGTAGACGTTGCCGATTCCGGCGAGGTTGCGCTGGTCGAGCAGGGCTTCGCCGAGGGCTCGGGCGGGTTCCCGCCGCAGGTTGGCCAGGGCCTTGTCGGGGTCCCAGTCGGGGCCCAGGAGATCGGGGCCGAGGTGGCCGACGGCCCGCTCCTCGTCGGCGGTGCGCAGCAGTTCCAGTACGGGGAGGCGGTAACCGACGGCCGTGCGGTCGGCGTTGCCGAGGATGGCGCGGATCTGGTGGGTGGGGCCGCCGGTCCAGCGGCGGCCGTTCTCGAACACCTTCCACGAGCCGTCCATCCGCAGGTGCGAGTGGAGCGTCAGGCCGCCCTCGACGCGGGTGAGGAGGTGTTTGCCGCGGGGCGTCACGTCCAGGACGGTGCGGCCGGTGAGGTCGGCTGTGGCGAACTTGGGCACGCGCAGGTCGGAGCGGATCAGCACGGTGCCCGCGAGGGCGGTGTGCAGTCGCTTCGCGGCCAGCCAGACGGTGTCTCCTTCGGGCATGGGTCAAGGGTGGCACGGGTGCGGGGGCTTCGCCGGAGGCGTCGGCCCGCTCACGCGCGGATCCGCAGGCCGCGCGGGGTCGCGATGAACCCCGCCGCTTCCAGGAGCGTGCCGAGGGGGGCGGTGAGTGCCGAGGCGCCGTTCACCCTCTCCACGGTGACGGTGCCGAGGGAGCCCGCGCGGGCCGCCAGGGAGAGGGCCTCCGCGGCGGACCGCAGGCGGGGGTCGTCGGTGGCCTCGGACTCGGGCGTGGAGGGCCAGGCCAGCAGGGTCTTGCCGCCCCGCTCCATGTAGAGCGTCAGCTCGCCGTCGACCAGGACCACGAGGGAACCCGCCTTGCGGCCCGGTTTGTGGCCGGCGCCGGTGGGGGGCTCGGGCCAGGACAGTGCCGCGCCGTAGGCGTTCGCGGGGTCGGCGGCCGCCAGGACCACGGCCCGGCTGGTGCCGTTCGGCCGGGAGCGGCCGCCGGGGGCGCCGCCTCTCGGGGAGGCGCCGTTCCCCCAGCCGCGGTTCCCGGCGGGGCGGCCGGGGCGGCCCGGGCGGGGGCCGGTGGCGAAGGGGTCGGAGCCGTTCGGCGAGCCGAAGTCACCGGGGAAGGCGAAGTCGTCCGAGGCGCCCTGGCCGTCACCGGGGAACCGGAAGTCGTCCGCCGCGCCGGAGCCGTCGGTGCCGTCGAGGAAGCCGGCGCCCGGGGGTGTGCCGAAGGCGGCGAAGGGGTCGGAAGCGCGACCGTGGGGATCGCTGCCGTTCGCTGCGGGGACCGCGGGGCCGCGTCCCGTCTCCTCGGGGAACTCGGACCCGAAGTCCGGGCCGCTCGCCGAGCCTGTGGTGAAGTCGGGCCGGAAGCCGGGGTCCGCCGCGGGGAACGGCGACGCGAAGTCCTCCGCGGGCAGGGCTTCGCCCCGGTCCCCTGCGTTGGCCGCCGCGCGCAGGCGGTCCACCGCGCCGTCCATCGCGAACTGCGCGGCACCGAGGCCCTCGACCACGTAACCGCGGCGGGCCTGCCCGGTCTCCTCGAAGGCGGACAGGATGCGGTACACCGCCGAGAAGCCGCCCTCGACGCCCTCCGCGGCGACGGCACCCCGGGTCACCACTCCGTGGCGGTCGAGCAGCGTGCGGGCCAGCGCGTGGGCACGCACGGTGGGGTCGGGTTCACGCTCGGGCAGCAGCGACCAGCGGCCCGCGACGGTCGGAGGGCCCGTACGGGACTGGGAGCGCGCCGCGGCCGTCAGGGAGCCGTACCGGCCGCGCGGGACGGCGCGCTTCGCGCGGTGGGCCGTGGAACCGGCGGTGCGCCCGGAGCCCAGCAGGGCGCGCATCGGCGCGAGGGTGTCGTTCGTCAGACGGCCGGACCAGGCCAGGTCCCAGACCGTTTCGGCCAGTTGGGGGTCGGTGGCGTCGGGGTGCGTGGTGGCGCGGACCTGGTCGGCGATCTGACGGAAGAACAGGCCGTAGCCCCCGGAGAGGGTGTCCAGCACGGACTGGTGCAGCGCCGTCAGCTCCAGCGGGTGCGCCGGCGGCAGCAGGAGCGGGGCAGCGTCGGCGAGGTAGAGCGAGACCCAGCCGTCCTTTCCCGGCAGGGCACCGGCGCCGGCCCAGACGATCTCCCCGGCCGCGGTCAGCTCGTCGAGCATCGCGGGCGTGTAGTTCGACACGCGGGACGGGAGGACCAGCTTCTCCAGCGCGGACGCCGGCACGGACGCGCCCTGCAACTGCTCGACGGCACGGACCAGTCCGTCGACCCCGCGCAGGCCGTGCCCGCTGTCGACGTGCTGCCACTGCGGGAGGAACTGCGCGAGCGCGGCGGGCGGAACCGGCTCCAGCTCGTGGCGCAGCGCGGCCAGGGACCGGCGGCGCAGGCGGCGCAGGACGGCCGCGTCACACCACTCCTGGCCGATGCCCGCGGGATGGAACTCGCCCTGCACGACACGTCCGTTGGCCGCGAGCCGCTGAAGCGCCCCCTCGGTGACGGCCGTGCCGAGCCCGAAGCGGCCCGCTGCGGCGGCCGACGTGAACGGGCCGTGCGTGCGCGCGAACCGGGCGAGGAGGTCGCCCAGCGGGTCCTTGACCGGCTCGGTGAAGGCCTCCGGGACACCGACGGGCAGGGCCGTGCCCAGCGCGTCGCGCAGCCGGCCGGCGTCCTCGATCGCCGCCCAGTGCTCGGCACCGGCGATCCTGACCCTGATGGCACGGCGCGCCCCGGCCAGCTCCTGGGCCCACTGCGGCTCGGCGCCGCGCTCGGCCAGTTCGGCGTCCGTGAGCGGGCCCAGGACGCGCAGCAGGTCGGCGACGCCCTCCGCGTCCTTGATCCGGCGGTCGTCGGTGAGCCACTGGAGCTCCCGCTCCAGCTCGGTCAGCACGTCGGCGTCGAGCAGCTCGCGAAGCTCCGCCTGTCCCAGCAGCTCCGCCAGCAGCCGCGAGTCCAGCGACAGCGCGGCGGCGCGCCGCTCGGCGAGCGGCGAGTCACCCTCGTACAGGAACTGCGCGACGTACCCGAAGAGCAGGGAGCGGGCGAAGGGCGACGGCTCCGGTGTGGTGACCTCCACCAGGCGCACCTTGCGCGACTCGATGTCGCCCATCAGCTCCGTGAGGCCCGGTACGTCGAAGACGTCCTGGAGGCATTCGCGGACCGCCTCCAGGACGATGGGGAACGAACCGAACTCGCTCGCCACCTGGAGCAGTTGGGCCGCGCGCTGCCGCTGCTGCCACAGCGGGGTGCGCTTGCCCGGACTGCGGCGGGGCAGCAGCAGCGCGCGGGCCGCGCACTCGCGGAACCGGGACGCGAAGAGGGCCGACCCGCCGACCTGGTCGGTGACGACCTGGTCGACCTCGCCCTTGTCGAAGACGACGTCCGCGGCGCCGACGGGCGCCTGCTCCGCGTCGTACTCCCGGCCGAGCTTGACGGGCTCCTGGTCGAGGAGGTCCATGCCCATCAGGTCGGCGTCGGGCAGCCGCAGCACGATGCCGTCGTCGGCGTGCATCACCTGGGCGTCCATGCCGTACCGCTCGGAGAGCTTGGCGCCGAGCGCGAGCGCCCAGGGGGCGTGCACCTGGGCGCCGAAGGGGGAGTGCACGACGACCCGCCAGTCGCCCAGCTCGTCACGGAACCGCTCGACGACGATCGTGCGGTCGTCCGGGATGTGCCCGCAGGCCTCGCGCTGCTCGGACAGGTACGACAGCACGTTGTCCGCGGCCCAGTCGTCGAGGCCGGCGGCGCGGAGCCGCACCCGGGCGGCGTCCTGGGACAGCGAGCCGACCTCGCGCAGGAACGCGCCGAGCGCGCGGCCCAGTTCGAGGGGGCGGCCCAGCTGGTCGCCCTTCCAGAACGGCAGCCGCCCGGGGACACCGGGCGCGGGCGAGACGAGGACCCGGTCGCGGGTGATGTCCTCGATGCGCCAGGAGCTGGTGCCCAGTGTGAAGACGTCGCCGACCCGGGACTCGTAGACCATCTCCTCGTCCAGCTCGCCGACCCGGCCGCCGCCCTTCTTCGGGTCGGAGCCCGCGAGGAAGACGCCGAAGAGGCCGCGGTCGGGGATCGTGCCCCCGGAGGTGACGGCGAGGCGCTGGGCACCGGGGCGGCCGGTGATCGTGCCGGTGACCCGGTCCCACACCACGCGCGGACGCAGCTCCGCGAAGGCGTCCGACGGATAGCGGCCCGCGAGCATGTCGAGGACGGCCGTGAACGCCGACTCCGGGAGCGCGGCGAAGGGGGCGGCGCGGCGCACCGTGGCCAGGAGGTCGTCGAACTGCCAGCTGTCGAGGGCGGTCATGGCGACGATCTGCTGGGCCAGCACGTCCAGCGGGTTGGCCGGGACCCGGAGGGACTCGATCGAGCCGGTGCGCATCCGCTCGGTGACCACGGCGGCCTGGACGAGGTCGCCCCGGTACTTCGGGAAGACGACACCCGTGGACACCGCGCCGACCTGGTGACCGGCGCGGCCCACGCGCTGCAGGCCGGAGGCCACGGACGGCGGCGACTCCACCTGGACGACGAGGTCCACGGCTCCCATGTCGATGCCGAGTTCCAGGCTGGACGTGGCGACCACCGCGGGCAGGCGGCCGGCCTTGAGGTCCTCCTCGACGAGGGCGCGCTGCTCCTTGGAGACGGAACCGTGGTGGGCGCGGGCGATGACCGTGGGGGCACCCTGGGCCGCGCCCGAGCCGCCCATCAGCTCTGCCGGGGAGTGGTGCTCGTCCAGGGGCTCGCCGGTGGCCCGCTCGTAGGCGATCTCGTTGAGCCGGTTGCACAGGCGCTCCGCCAGGCGGCGCGAGTTCGCGAACACGATCGTCGACCGGTGGGACAGGACGAGGTCGGTGATCCGCTCCTCCACGTGCGGCCAGATGGAGGGCTTCTCGGCTCCCTCCTTGCCGTCGGAGGCCGGGGAACCGCCCAGCTCACCCAGGTCCTCGACCGGGACGACGACGGAGAGGTCGAACTCCTTGCCCGACGGCGGCTGGACGATCTCCACCTTGCGGCGCGGTGAGAGATAGCGGGCCACCTCGTCCACCGGGCGCACCGTGGCCGACAGGCCGATGCGGCGGGCGGGCCTGGGCAGCAGCTCGTCCAGGCGCTCCAGGGACAGCGCCAGGTGCGCGCCGCGCTTCGTGCCCGCGACGGCGTGCACCTCGTCCAGGATCACCGTCTCGATGCCGCTCAGCGCGTCGCGCGTGGCCGACGTGAGCATCAGGAACAGCGACTCCGGGGTCGTGATCAGGATGTCCGGCGGGCGGGTGGACAGGGCGCGGCGCTCCGCGGGAGGCGTGTCCCCGGAGCGGATGCCCACCTTCACCTCCGGCTCGGGCAGGCCGAGCCGGACCGCCTCCTGCCGGATACCGGTCAACGGGCTGCGCAGATTGCGCTCCACGTCGACCGCGAGGGCCTTGAGCGGTGACACGTACAGCACCCGGCAGCGCTTCCTCGGGTCCGCCGGCGGCGGGGCCGACGCCAGCTGGTCCAGCGCGGACAGGAAGGCGGCCAGGGTCTTGCCGGAACCGGTCGGGGCCACCACCAGCACGTCCGAGCCCTCGCGGGTCGCCTGCCACGCACCGGCCTGGGCCGCGGTGGGCGCGGAGAAGGCCCCCGTGAACCAGCCGCGGGTCGCGGGGGAGAAGCCCTCCAGGGCTCGATGCGCAGAGCTCGCCATGCGTCCATCCTGCACCCGGCCACTGACATCGCGCCTGACCTGCGGAAACGAGGCGTGTGCGGCGGCGGGGGGAGGGCAGGGGCGGGGGCGGGCGCAGAATGGAGGACATGGCGGGTTCCGGGGAGCGGGCACGGCACTGGCAGTACGCGGAGCTGCCCGGTGTCGACCTGCTGCGCGCCAGCTACGTAGAAAAGATCTTTGTGCGGCACACCCACGAGAACTTCGTGATCGCCGCCATCTCCGAAGGCGTCGAGGTCTTCCATCACGGCGGCGCCGACCAGTACGCGGGCCCCGGCTCCCTGGCGCTGGTCAATCCGGAGACCCCGCACACGGGCCGGGCGGGCGTCCCGGAGGGCTGGCGGTACGGAGCCGTGTACCCGTCGCCCGACCTGGTGGCGGAGATCGCCGCGGAGACCACCCGCATCAAGGGAACGCCCGGCTTCACGAGCCCGGTGCTCGACGACCCGTACGCCGCCGGCCTGGTCCACCAGGTGCTCCGGGCGGCCGACGAGGGCAACGCGCTCGCCGCCGACACCCTCCTGCGGGTGGCCGTCACCCGGCTGCTGCGGCTGAACGGCGGACCGATGCCGCGCCGCGCGGTACGCACCGCGGGCGCCCGGATCGCGGCACGCGCGCGTGCCGTGCTCGAGGAGCGCATGGCCGACCCGCCGTCCCTGGAGCGGCTCGCCGCCGACCTCGGTGCCGGCCCGTTCGCGCTCCTGCGCGCCTTCCGGGACACCTACGGGATGCCGCCCCACACCTGGCTGACGGACGCCCGGGTACGCCGGGCACGGCACCTCCTGGACGCCGGTACCACCCCCGTGGAGGCCGCGGTCGCGGTCGGTTTCACCGACCAGCCGCATCTCAACCGCCACTTCACGCGGATCGTGGGGGTGCCTCCGGGGGCGTACCAGCGGGAGCGCCGGAAGACGGCCGAAGGCGTGCGCGAGCGCGGCAGCGACCGGCCGCGCAAGAACGTACAAGACCCACCGGACGGGCTTCTCCTACCGTCACGGGTGTGGGAGAACAACCAGCGATCGCAGACACACGCGGCCAGGACCGACCCGGCGGTCCCGGCGGCCGGACCCGACGGGACGCAGACGCGGAGGATATCCGGGGAGCAGGAGTCGACCAGGACACAGGCGGGCACGGAAGGCACGCGGGGAAACCCGACGCCGCCGTCGTACGAGACGCACTCGGAGTCGGGGTCGCCGTCGGCCTGTCCGGTTTCGCCTTCGGGGTGACCTCGGCGGGCAGCGGGCTGACGCTGTTGCAGACCTGCGCGCTCAGCCTCCTGGTGTTCACCGGCGCCTCCCAGTTCGCGCTGGTGGGCGCGCTGGCCGCCGGGGGCAACCCGCTGACGGCCGCGGCCGGAGCGTTCTTCCTGGGGGTGCGGAACGCCTTCTACGGGCTCCGTCTGTCGCAGTTGCTGGCCCTCCCGCGCGCGTTGCGGCCGCTCGCCGCGCAGTGGGTCATCGACGAGACCACCGCCGTGGCGCTCGCCCAGCCCACGCGGCGCAGCGTCCGTATCGGCTTCACCGTCACCGGCCTCACGCTCTACGTGCTGTGGAACCTGACCACGCTGCTCGGCGCGATGGGCGCCGAGGCCATCGGTGACACCGACGCCTGGGGGCTGGACGCCGCCGGACCCGCGGTCTTCCTCGCGCTCCTCGCGCCGATGCTGAAGTCCGGGACCGAGCGCGCGGTGGCGGGCGTCGCCGTCGTCCTGGGACTCGGCCTGCTCCCCGTCCTGCCCGCCGGCGTGCCCGTCCTGGTGGCAGCGCTGGCCGCCCCCGCCGTCCTGTGGGCGACCGGCCGCCGCGGGGCGACCGAGGCCGGCGAAGAACGGAAGGAAGACCGGTGAACATCTGGATCGCGATCGGCGTCACCGCCGTCGGCTGCTACCTCGTCAAGCTCCTGGGGCTGCTGGTCCCAGCCGGAGTCCTCGAACGGCCCCTCGTCCAGCGCCTCGCGGCACTCCTGCCGGTCGCCCTGCTCGCGGCCCTCACGGCCCAGCAGACCTTCGCGGACGGACGCGCGCTGGTGCTGGACGCCAGGGCCGCGGGACTCGCGGCGGCCGCGGTGGCCCTGCTCCTGCGCGCGCCCTTCCTGCTCGTCGTGGTGGCGGCGGTGGCGGTGACGGCCGGGGTGCGGGCGCTGACGGGCTGACGGGGCGGTGGGACGGCGGTCGGGTGGCCTCGGCCCGGGGGCCGGCCACGGCGGCGGACCGTCGCCGTGTGGGGCGTCAGCCAGAGGGCCGACACGGCGACGGGGCGGCGGCCCGGGCGCCAATGCCCCGGTGGTCGGCCACGGTGACGGGGTGCGGCCGGGTGAAACGCGGCTCCGCCGAGACGGCCTGGTCCGTCCGGCAGGCGGGGCCGCGCCCGCCGGCACCGTCAGCCCACCGGCCGCCCGTACGCGCGCAGCGTGCGCAGTGCCTCGATCGTCACCATGGGGCGGCACTCCAGGGCCGTCCCCGGCGCCCACTGGCGCCAGCGGACCGGCCAGCCGCCGTCCTCCCGCTGCTCGCCCGCCAGATGCTCCAGGGAGCGGGCCATCTCGTCGTCCGTGAACCACGCGCGCGCGAGGGAGTCCGGCGTCCGCGCGTAGTCGTACGGGAAGTGGTGCTCGCCGGGCGCGTAACCGGGGGCCACCGGGTACGCGTCCGGACGGGCCGGATCCAGCACCGCGAGCCGCTGCTCGCGCACCAGTCGGCCCAGCCGGTCGGCGGCGGCCTCCGCGCGCGAGCGGTCGGGCGCCGCGTCCAGGAAGGCGACCGCGGCCTCGATCTCGTACGGATGGGATTTCTTCAGGGAATCCACCGCCTGCCAGCAGAAGTCGGTGGCCCGGAACAGCCAGGCGTGCCACACCTCATTGCGGTGCAGCAGGCCCACCACGGGGCCGGTGGCCAGCAGATCGCTCGGCGGGTCGTCCACCACCGGCACGAACGGGGCCGCCGGATAGCCGCGCTGGCTGGGATGGATCGCGGGCAGGGCACCGTCCGGTGTCGACACGGAGGTCAGATAGCGGCACACCCGCTCCACCCGCTGTCCGCCGCACCGCCCGATGGAGTCGAGCACGCGCAGCGCGTGCGCGGTGTGCAGCGGCTGGCTCACGGGACCGCGCAGGTCGGGTTCGAGCGCGTGACCGTACCCGCCGTCCTCGTTGCGGTACGCGGCCAGCGCGGTCTCCACCGCGTCGGCGTTCCCTTCGCCGTCGTTGAGGAAGTGGTACGTGAACCGCCGCTGCTCCAGCACGCGCGCGGTGAGCCAGACGAAGTGCTCGGCGCGCGAGAGCGGGGTGCGCGCCGGGGGCGTCGGGGGGAGTGGGGATGCTCCGGTTTCGGCCATGGGTCAGACCGTAGGGCGGAAAGCGTTTCCGGCAAGGGGTACCGGCCGGGGCCCACTCTCAGGGGCGGGATACTGGAGTCATGCGGTTGACGGTCTTCTGGCAGCGAATGGCGGATCACTTCGGAGCGGGGTACGCCGACACCTTCGCGCGCGATCACGTGATGACGGAACTCGGCGGGCGCACGGTGCGGCAGGCGCTGGACGCGGGCTGGGAGGCCAAGGACGTGTGGCGCGTCGTGTGCACGGCCATGAACGTGCCGCACGAGAACCGCTGACACGTCGGGAAAGCGAAAGCCGGGCCAGGGCCGCGGGCGCCGACGGGCCTCGGAGCCCGCGCCGGAGTCCGGCCGCCGGGAGTCCGCGAAGCCTGTGAGTCCGGCCGCCGGGAGTCCGCGAAGCCTGTAAGCCCGGCCGCGGGGAGTCCGCGAAGCCTGTAAGCCCGGCCGCCGGGAGTCCGCGAAGCCTGTGAGTCCGGCCGCCGGGGTCCGTGAAGCTTGTGAACCCGGCGCCCCGAGCCGCTGAAGGGTCACGAGATCGGACGAGTGGAGCCGATTGTCGGTGGCGTGGGCGAGACTTGCACCGTGGCCCCGACAGACGAGACCTCGCAGGTCGCCCAGCACCCGTCGCCGCTCGGCACGACGCCGCCCGCAGGTCCTCCGGCCGGGGACGCCGCCGGGCAGGGCGGTCGCATGCCCCGGTGGCTGCCGCGCGCGATGGTGCTCGCCCTCGCCCTCGTCGCCGTCTTCCAGCTGGGCAGTTGGGCGTTCCACCAGCTCACCGGCCTGCTGATCAACATCCTCATCGCGTTCTTCCTGGCGCTCGCGATCGAGCCCGCGGTGAGCTGGATGGCCGGCCACGGGATGCGCAGGGGGCTCGCGACCTTCCTCGTCTTCCTCGGCGCGATAGTCGTGGCCGCCGGTTTCGTCACCCTCCTGGGCTCGATGCTCGCCGGTCAGATCATCAAGATGGTCGAGGGGTTCCCGGAGTACCTCGACTCGGTCATCAACTGGATCAACGGGACCTTCCACACCGATCTCAGACGGGTGGACATCCAGGACAGCCTGGTCCACTCGGACTGGCTGCGGAAGTACGTGCAGAACAGCGCCACGGGCGTTCTGGACGTGTCCGCGCAGGTGCTGGGCGGCCTCTTCCAACTGCTGACGGTCGCGCTGTTCTCGTTCTACTTCGCCGCCGACGGGCCGCGGCTGCGACGCGCGCTCTGCTCCGTGCTGCCGCCCGCCCGGCAGGCCGAGGTGCTGCGCGCCTGGGAGATCGCCGTCGACAAGACCGGCGGCTACCTGTACTCGCGCGGTCTGATGGCACTGGTCTCGGGCGTCGCGCACTACGTCCTCCTCCAGGCTCTGGGCATCCCCTACGCGCCCGTGCTCGCCGTCTGGGTCGGCCTGGTGTCCCAGTTCATCCCCACCATCGGCACCTATCTCGCGGGCGCCCTGCCGATGCTGATCGCCTTCACGGTCAACCCCTGGTACGCGCTGTGGGTGCTGCTCTTCGTCGTGGTCTACCAGCAGTTCGAGAACTACGTGCTGCAACCCAAGCTGACCTCGAAGACCGTGGACATCCACCCCGCGGTCGCCTTCGGCTCGGTCATCGCGGGCACCGCGCTCCTCGGCGCCGTCGGCGCGCTCGTCGCCATCCCGGCGGTCGCCACGCTCCAGGCGTTCCTGGGCGCCTACGTCAAGCGGTACGACGTCACGGACGACCCGCGGGTCCACGGGCACCGGGGGCGCAGACCGGGCAGCCTCCTGAGACGCGCGCGGGGGCTGCGCACAGGGCAGGAGCCGGAGTCCGGGGACGAGTAGCCCTCAGGGGCCGAGCAGCGCCCACACCCCCGCGGCGGCCACCGCCGTCCCGTAACCGGCCACCGCCGCGAGCACGAGCCGCCGCCTCGTCCGGTCGCTCCACGACGTGCGCGAGAGGAACCAGGCCAGCGCCGGCAGCACCAGCACGGCGTGCAGGCTGACGCCGTGCAGCGGCTTGAGCGGTGCCGTCGAGTCGTACGCCGCCGTCTGGTGGCCGGTCCGGGTGAGCACGACGCCGCGCGCGATCATCGCGGCTCCCGACAGGAGCGCCACGAGCAGGATCGCGAACCCGGCACGCAGGGCCAGCGGCATCCCCGCCGGGCCGTCGGGCGGCCGCCGGAACGAGGCGAGCGCGAACGCGGTGAGCACCACGACGAGCACGCCGCCGCCCACCGCGAGCGTCATCGACACCCCGGTGTCGAAGGCGGTCTCCATGTTGAGGTGCGAGGGCACCCGGCGCCAGGCCTGGAGGGTGATGCCGCCGACCTCCAGGACGCAGTCCGCGGCGAAGACGACGAGCAGCGCGGTCCGCGGCCGGGCCCCCATCTGCAGATACGAGGTGACCCAGGTGACCGCCATCAGCGTCAGTCCGAAGGAGAGCCCGAAGGTGACGGGCTTGCGCCAGGAGACCGGTCCGTCCCACGGGCCGCCGTCCACGGCGAACACCGCCAGGTGGGCCAGACCGGACAAGGTGAGCGCGATGCCGGTGCCGTAGCAGAGGCGCTCGGCGGCACGTGCCGGGCGCCACGGGGCACGTGCGCCCGCGCGGGCGGTGAGCGGTGCGGCCGGGGGAGCGGGCGCCGGGACGGCGATGCCGACGGGGGTGCGGGAGCCGCTGCGACGTTCCATGGGCTCAGCTTCGGCGGGACGGGCCCTCGGGGTCGTCGTACGGCCGAAGTCTCCTGCCGTACGCCCTCGGGAGTAGGGGCGGGTCAGTAGGGCAGTAGGGGCGGGGCGGCGGCCGGACTCGGAGCGGGGCGAGGGCCGGGCTGGGAGCAGGGGAGCCGGGGTCCGGGAGCGCTCGCCGAGCCCGATGTCGGGCGGGCGGAAGCGCCCGGTTTCAGGGAGGGGGAGTGCTCGGTTTCGTGGCGGGGGAGCGCTCGACGTCCGGCTCGGTGTCGGGGGCCGCAAGTAGGGTCACTCGCATGCCGTGAGCCCGCGTGGTGCGCTTGACACTGAAATCGAACATCCATTCTTATGGAGTCTCCGGCCGGGCTTTCGACGGGGATTCAGGCAGAAGTGTCCGAGTTATCCACAGGGCGGGCGGCCGTCGAGGCGCATTGTCAGTGGCAGGCGTTAGCGTCTTTGACGTGAAGCGATCGACTCAAGCAAATCGGGTGGAACCCATGGCAGGAACCGACCGCGAGAAGGCGTTGGACGCCGCGCTCGCACAGATTGAACGGCAATTCGGCAAGGGCGCGGTGATGCGCCTGGGCGAGCGGCCGAACGAGCCCATCGAGGTCATCCCCACCGGCTCGACCGCCCTCGACGTCGCTCTCGGCGTCGGCGGCCTGCCCCGCGGCCGCGTCGTGGAGGTGTACGGCCCGGAGTCCTCCGGTAAGACGACCCTGACCCTGCACGCGGTGGCCAACGCCCAGCGGGCGGGCGGCCAGGTCGCGTTCGTGGACGCGGAGCACGCCCTCGACCCCGAGTACGCGAAGAAGCTCGGCGTCGACATCGACAACCTCATCCTGTCGCAGCCGGACAACGGCGAGCAGGCCCTGGAGATCGTCGACATGCTGGTGCGCTCCGGCGCGCTCGACCTCATCGTCATCGACTCCGTCGCGGCCCTGGTGCCGCGCGCGGAGATCGAGGGCGAGATGGGCGACTCGCACGTGGGTCTCCAGGCCCGTCTGATGAGCCAGGCCCTGCGCAAGATCACCAGCGCGCTGAACCAGTCGAAGACCACCGCGATCTTCATCAACCAGCTCCGCGAGAAGATCGGCGTGATGTTCGGCTCCCCGGAGACCACGACCGGTGGCCGGGCGCTGAAGTTCTACGCCTCGGTGCGTCTGGACATCCGCCGTATCGAGACGCTGAAGGACGGCACCGACGCGGTCGGCAACCGCACCCGCGTCAAGGTCGTGAAGAACAAGGTCGCGCCGCCCTTCAAGCAGGCCGAGTTCGACATCCTCTACGGACAGGGCATCAGCCGCGAGGGCGGCCTGATCGACATGGGCGTGGAGAACGGCTTCGTGCGCAAGGCGGGCGCCTGGTACACGTACGAGGGCGACCAGCTCGGCCAGGGCAAGGAGAACGCGCGCAACTTCCTCAAGGACAACCCCGACCTCGCCAACGAGATCGAGAAGAAGATCCTGGAGAAGCTGGGCGTCGGAGTGAAGCCGGAGAAGCCCGCAGCGGCCGAGCCGGGTGCGGACGCGGCGGCCCCGGTCGCCTCGGACGACGCGGCGAAGACGGTGCCCGCTCCCGCGGCCAAGACGACCAAGGCCAAGGCCGCGGCGGCGAAGAGCTAGTCCGTGACACGGCGAACCGACTGGGCCGAGTACGCCGGACCCGTCGCCCCCGAAGGGCGGTCGTCCCGACGGGACGGCACTCCGTCCCCGGACGGCGACGGGTGGAAGGCCGAGGTGTACGACGCCGAAGGGCCGTACGACGGTGACGCTCACGGCACTGCCGGGCCGTTCGGCGACGGAGCCGACGGGGGCCCTGCCGACGGTGAGGGAGCGTCGGCGGGCGGACCGCGCCGCGGCGGTGGCAGGCGGTCGGGTGACGGGGGTCCGCGCGGGGGCGGACGAAACCGGGGCCGCCGGCGGCGCGGGGGATTCGGCGACCCGTCCGGTGACACCTCCACCGCACAGGACGGAGGCCCCCCTTTCTCGTCGAGGGCCGAGAAGGGGGAGCCCCCGCGGGACCCGGCTGAGCAGGCACGGGCGATCTGCCTGCGCCTGCTCACCGGGACCCCGCGCACACGCAGGCAACTGGCCGACGCGCTGCACAAGCGCGAGATCCCGGACGACGTGGCGGAGGAGGTGCTGTCCCGGTTCGAGGAGGTCGGACTGATCAACGACAGCGCCTTCGCGGACGCCTGGGTGGAGTCCCGGCACCACGGCCGGGGCCTGGCCCGCCGGGCGCTCGCGCGGGAGTTGCGGACGAAGGGGGTGGACTCGACGCTGATCGACGAAGCCGTCGGCCGGCTCGACTCCGAGCAGGAAGAGACGACGGCGCGCGAGCTCGTGGCCCGCAAGCTGCGTTCCACCCGTGGCCTCGACCGCGACAAGCGGCTGCGCCGACTCGCGGGCATGCTGGCCCGCAAGGGCTACTCCGAGGGCATGGCGCTCCGGGTGGTCCGACAGGCCCTGGAGGAAGAGGGCGAGGACACGGAAGGGCTGGGGGACGAGGGTTACTGACCCCCGGGGAAGGCCCGGGACGCCCTGGTCGTCGTCGATGGGGAAGCGGCTTGCGTCCGGGGCGGGGGAGCCCGCCGGGGTAGGCACGGCGGCTGGGCAGGCGTGCCGAAGCGGTCGTGCGGGGACGACTGCGCGGGGGTGCCGGAGCAGGTGGGCGTCACGAGCGGGAATGCGTCAGAGCGGGGGCGGGCGTGGCGACTTGGCGTGTGGGTGCGGAAGCGGACGGGCGTGCCGGAGTAGGCGCGTGTGAGAGACCGGCCAGCCGTGTCGGGCCCGGTGCGCGTGACGGCGCGGCGGGTGTGACGACGGGAGTCCGTTCCGTGGCGGGCGTGACGCTCCAGCCGCGGTAGCTCGGAGCGGCGCGCGCAGCGGCAGTCCGGTCACGGCCCCTGAACTCGGCGGACGCGCGGGGGTGCCGATCGTTCGGGACTGGACGCGGGGCCAGTGGGCGTGACGGATGAGGTCCGTTCCGTGGTGGCCGGGCAGGTCTGGCCCCGGTAGCCAACATCGGCGCCCACACCGGCAGTCCGGTCACGGGCCCTGTACTCGGTGGACGCGCGGGGGTGTCGACCGTCTTCGGGGTCTGGACGGCGGGTCGCGGTGGGCGTAACAGACGGCGGTCCGCTCCGTGGTGGGCGAGCCGGGCCGTGCTGGCCGGGGTATCTCACACCAGCACCCTCGCCGACGGTCCGGTCACGGCCTTGTACTCGGTGGACGCGCGGGGGCGCCGACCGCGCTCGGGACTTTGGCGGTGTAGCGCAGCGGTGTAGCAGCGCCTCGCGCGTACCCGGCTGCGGGTCGCCGCGCACATGGCGCTCCCCGCCCGACGGCTACTCCCCGCCCGACGGCTAACCCCGCCCGACGGCTAACCCCCGCCACACCGCCTCCGTACCGCGGTCGCGGCAACTCCCTCTGCCCGAGGTGGGGTTAACCCCCGTCCAAGACGCCGGGCCACCGCAATGCACAGGCACCTGTGCACAGACGACTGTGTACGCATGGCACAGGAACCCGGCGCGAAGGAATCTCCGCAGACGTCGCCCGCCCCCGTCGAGCTTTCCGACCTCGGGGCACTGAAGGCGCTTGCGCAGCCCCGACGGCAGCGCATGCTCCAGCACCTCACGGTGCACGGTCCCGCCACCTCGGCGACACTCGCCCGCGCGCTCGGACTCAACACCGGAGCGACCAGCTACCACTTGCGTGAACTGGCGCGCTACGGCTTCGTGGAGGAGACGACCGAGGCGAATGGCCACGGTCGCGAGCGCTGGTGGCGAGCGGTACCCGGCGACCGGCGGTTCCCGCCGCGCAGCCGCCAGAGCCCCGAGATGCGCCTCGTGATGGACGAGCTGAACCATCACGCGTACGCCGCGGACCTCGAACTCTTCGAGCGGATGCAGCTCCAGCAGAGCGGGGCCGACGACCCGTGGGCCGACGCCTTCCCGTACTCACGCGGCGCCATCCGGCTGACGCTGCCGGAACTCCGGGAGTTCTTCGAGGAGTACATCGCCCTGCTCAACCGCTACAAGCGCTCCGACGACGCGACCCCGGCCGGCGCCCGCACGGTGCTCACCCGGTTCCTGGCCTTCCCCGCCGCAGATCCCGCGGACGGTACCGCCGTTCCCGCCGACAGCGCCGCCGATTCCGTCGGCGACACGGCCGCCGAAGTCACGCCGCCCACGATTGCTCCCCCCTCGGCCGCTCCCACCGGAACCGTTCCCGCCACCACCGCTCCCCCCACGCCTGCTTCCGCAGGGACCGCTCCCGTCGAGTCCATCTGTGTCACCCGCCCGGGCAGCCATGAGATGCCCGACCACACAAGCGAGGCCGATCCGTCATGATGCTGCGCTACGCCCTTCGCACCGTCCGCGCCCGCAAGGGCGGTTTCCTCGGTGCCTTCCTCGCCCTGATGTGCGCCGCGGCCCTCATCACCGCCTGCGGCACCCTCCTTGAAACGGGACTGCGCGGCACGATCGGCACGGAGCGCTACGCCGCGGCCCCCGTCGTCGTCTCCGCCGACCAGAATGTCCACCAGACCACCGTCAAGCACAAGAAGGGCAAGACCAAGGTCAAGCACAAGGCCAAGCCGATCGCCGAGCGGGCCTGGCTCCCCGAAGGCCTCGCCGCACGCCTGCGCGACGCCCCCGGTGTCGGCCGCGTGATCCCCGAACTGACCTTCCTCGCAGAGCCGTTGATGCCGGACGGCGATGGTGTCGAGAAGTCGAGACCCGCCTACGGTCACGCCTGGGACTCCGCCGCCCTCACCCCCTACCGGCTCACCGGCGGCACGGCGCCCCGGTCGGCCGGTGAACTCGTCGTCGACCGGCACTTCGCCGAACGCGCTCACCTGAAGCCCGGCGACCGCCTCACCGTCCAGTCCACGAGCTCACCACGCACGTACCGTGTGAGCGGCGTGGCCGCACCGCGAGGAGCGGTATGCCACCAGACCGCCCTCTTCTTCTCCGCCGAGGAGGCCCGGCGTCTGGCGGCGCACCCCGGCAAGGTCACCGCGTTCGGCGTCCTCCCGGCCAAGGGCACGGACACGGCAGCCCTGGAGAAGGCCGTCACCAAGGCGCTGCGCGGCACGACCGCGCAGGTAAGCACCGGTGCGGACCGGGGACCCGTGGAGTTCCTGGACGCGGCGGACGCCCGCGTCAGGCTGGTCAGCATGGGGGGCGCCATGGGCGGCACCTCCCTGCTCGTCGCGGTCCTGGTGGTCGTCGGCACCTTCGCTCTCTCCGTGCAGCAGCGCCACCGCGAACTCGCCCTGCTGCGGGCCATCGCCGCCACCTCGGGTCAGGTCCGCGCCCTCCTCGGCCGGGAGGCCCTGATCGTCGGCGCGCTCGCCGGCACCACGGGTGCCCTGCTCGGTCTGCCGCTCGGTGCCTGGCTGCACGGCCGCTTCGTGGCCATGGACGCCGTACCCGCCACGCTGGAACACAAGGCCAGCGTCTTCCCGTTGTTCGCCGCGGTCGCCGCCACCCTGCTCGGTGCCTGGGCCGCTGCCCGGATCACCTCACGACGGGTCTCCCGCATCCGTCCGGCGGAAGCGCTCAGCGAAGCCAGGGCCGAGCGCACCCGTCCGGCCTGGGGGCGGATCCTCGCCGGGCTCGTGACGCTGGCGGGCGGCGTCGTCCTGATCGCCGTGCTCAGCGGCCTGCGCACGGAGCCCGCCTCGACCCCCGTCACCTTCCTCGCGGTCGTCGTCCCCGCCGGTGCCGTCGCGCTGCTCGGTCCGCTGCTGGTCAGGGGAGCGGTTGCGGTCCTCGGGGGCCCGCTGCGGCTGCTCGGCCCGGGCGGCAGGCTCGCCAGGGCCAACCTGCGCGGCAACGCGACCCGCATGGCCTCCGTCGTCACGCCGCTCACCCTCCTGATCGGCATGACCTGCACTGTCCTGTTCGTCCAGCCGACCCTCGGCGACGCCGCCCGGGCGCAGGCCCGCGAGGGCATCCAGGCCGACTGGGTGGTGGCCGCCCAGGGCCCCGGCGTGCCGGCCGAGGCCGCACGGCAGTTGCGTGAGCAGCACGACACCGTCACCGAGATCGTCCGCACGACGGTCCGCGTCGGCCTCGACAAGTACGCCGCCCAGGGCGTCACCCCGGCCGGACTCGCCCGCACCTGGAACCCGGACGTCACCGCGGGGTCCCTCGCCCGACTCAGGAACGACACGGTCGCCGTCAGCGAACTCGCCGCCGATCACAAGGGCTTGAAGCCCGGCAGCACCCTGAAACTCACCCTCGGTGACGGCACGCCCGTCCGACTGACCGTCGCCGCCGTCTACGCCAAGGGTCTCGGCTTCGGCGACCTCACCCTCGCCCACGACCTGGTCGCACGCCATGTGGACAACCCCCTCGCCTCCTCCGTGCTGGTCGGCACCGACCGCACACAGGGACAACTCGCGACCACGCTCCGTGATTTCCCGGGCGTCCAGGTGCTCGCACCGGCCGCCGCCGACTCCGTGCAGGCCGAACGGCAGCAGGCGAACGCCGTGGTGAACTACCTGGCCATGGGGCTGGTCCTGGCCTTCACCGCCATCGCCGTCGTCAACACGCTCGCCATGTCGGTGTCCGAGCGCTACCGGGAGTTCGCGATGCTCCGCCTCGCGGGTGCCCGCCGCCGCCAGGTGCTGCGGATGCTGCGCACCGAGGCGCTGTCGGTCCTCCTGCTGGCGACCGCGCTCGGCAGCGGCATCGCCTTCGCGGTCCTCACGGCGTTCAGCGCCGGCATGACCGGAGGCGCGGTACCCGCCGTCCGGCCGCTCGTGTACGTCGCCGTGATCGCGACCGCCGGGACGCTGGCCCTCGTCGCCACCGCCGTGCCGGGGCGGGTGGCCCTGCGGATCCGCCCGGTCACCGTGGCCACCGCCCAGGAGTAAGGAGCGATACGCAATGGTGGGCGCCCCTTACGGCAAGGGGCACCCACCTCCGCGTACGACCGCCGGAACCGGCACTTCGGTGCGGAGGACGGTCCTACGGTGCCGGGACCCGCACCGGCGCCGTAGGACCGTCCTCTTTATGAGGAAGTAGGGAACCGCACTCCGGTGCGGAAGCCGCCCTACGGTGCCGGAACCTGTCCCGGCGCCGCAGGGCCGTCCTCGTGTGAGGGAGCGGTCACGGGGAAGCCGGCCGCCTTCCATGCCTGGAACCCGCCGATCAGATCGGTGGCCCGCCGCAGCCCCAGTTGCCGCAGCGACGCCGCCGCCAGACTCGACGCGTAGCCCTCGTTGCAGACGACCACGACGCGCAGGTCATGGTGCGTGGCCTCCGGCGCGCGGTGGCTGCCCTGGGGGTCCAGGCGCCACTCCAGTTCGTTGCGCTCGACGACCAGGGCGCCCGGGATGAGTCCGTCGCGCTCGCGCAGGGCCGCGTACCGGATGTCGACCAGCAGGGCCTCGTCCGTGCGGACGGCGTCGTACGCCTCCCCGGCCGTCACGCGGTCGAGGCCCTCGCGGACTCGCTCAAGCAACTCGTCGATGCCGACGGGGAGTTCGGGGTGGGTGCTCACTGCCAGTCCTCCGGACGCTCGACCTGCTCGAGACGCAGCACCTGGCCTGTACGGCTGTAGCGGCGGATCTGCGGCAGGGGCGGATAGTAGGCGTGCACGGAGATCGCGTGCTCCTCGGTGGACTCGTTCAGCACCTCGTGCACGTGGTGACGGCCGAAGGAGCGGCCCTTGCCGGCGGTCAGGCGCCGTTCCCGGTCCACGCCCTCGGTGAGTTCCAGGGTCCGCCAGCCGTCGGTGGGCAGACGGGCGGCCAGCGAGTTCTCCTTGAGCTCGCCCGACGCGATGAGGAAGGCGCCGACCGACTCGGCGTGGTCGTGCCAGCCGGTCCCCGTGCCGGGCGGCCAGCCGATGAGCCACGCCTCGCTGCCGCCGGGGCCTTCGAGGCGTACCCAGGTACGGCCCTCGGGGTCGAGCGGAAGGGAGCCGATCAGCGCGGCGTCGGCGGCCGCGCGGCGCACGAAGTCCAGCAGTTCGGCCTGGGTGGGGGTGTGCGCGGGGGCGGAGACAGAGGGGGACACAGACACGGGTACCGTCCTGGGCTTTTCGCGTGGGGGCGCGCCGCGCCGAGGACGGCGGGCACGCGGGAGGAAAGAGGCGAATTCAGCAGGACGGACGACACACGCAGCCCGCATAGCGGACGAGGTCCATGTGGACCCTCCGCCACAGGTGCACGCAGGTGTCGGTCACGATCGGGAGTAGACCACGACGACGCGGGCGGTTCAACTCACTGTCACCATGTGGACCGCGCGGCAGCCCGGGAGTCGGCCGGACACCGGGTGACCTGGCCCGTCAGCACGGCGGCTCGCGTCCGGCCCGAGCGCCGCTCGGTTCCGGTTCGGGGGACGCCCGCGGCGGGGTCGCGGCGGGACGGTGGCTGGGCGCCCCGGCGCGTCCGCGGAGCCGTGGAGCGCGCCCACTCCGGGCCCGTACGAGGGAGCGTCGAGCGCGCCACGACCCGGACGCGCCCGCGCCTCAGCTCTTGCCCGCGGTCGCCTGCGCCCCCGTCCGTGCCGGTCCGCCGAGGGTCGCCTCGGCCGCCGCGTAGAGGTCGGCCGGGCGGACGCCGCTGAGCGCGGTGACCAGGTGGCCGTCGGGCCGGACGAGCAGCACGGTGTGCGCGGCGGCGCCCGGATAGCTCTCCGCGACCAGCAGCTCGGCCGGATGCGGCAGCGCGGTCACGGCGGCGGCGAGCCGGGGCATGATCCCCGCCGAGACCCAGTGCTTGCGCTCCCACACGCCCGTTCCCGGCGCGATCAGCACCACGAGCAGCGCCGCCCGGCCCAGCCGGTCGCGGAGCCGCACGAAGGAGCCGTCCTCGGCGGTCACCCGTACGTCCGTCACCGGCGAGCCCGGCGCCGTGGCGACCGCGGCCGCCGCCTCGCTGGGCTCGGGGGCGAGCGGCGAATCGGCGTACGCCCCCGGCGCGCCCAGCGAGCCGCGCCCCAGGTGGCCGTCGGTGAGCAGCGCGTCGTGGCCGCGGGCCGAGCCGGGGACGTACGAGCGCAGCCCTCCGCCCCCGCGCAGCAGCGGGAGCGCCTGGTCGGCGGCGCGGAGCCGGGCGGCGACGACGGCGCGGCGCTCGGCCTGGTAGCTGTCGAGTAGTGCCTCGTGCGGGCCGTGGTGCCAGGCCAGGGCCAGTTTCCAGGCGAGGTTGTCGGCGTCCCGGAGCCCCTCGTCCAGGCCCTGCGTGCCCAGCGCGCCGAGCAGGTGCGCGGAGTCTCCCGCGAGGAAGACCCGGCCCACGCGCCAGCGGCGGGCGAGGCGGTGGTGGACGGTGTGGACGCCGGTGTCGAGCAACTCGTACGGCGGTGTCGGGCCGCCCTCCCAGCCGGCCAGGGTCTCCCGGATGCGGGCCACCAGCAGGTCCGGGGTGACCAGGTCCTTGCCCGGCGGCAGCAGCCAGTCCAGACGCCAGACACCGTCCGGCAGCGGGCGTCCGGTCACCTCACCGGCCGAGGGGCCCGAGGTCCGCCAGGGCGGCATCCGGTGCAGCACCGCCTCGCCGGGCCAGGGCAGCTCGGTGCGCAGCGCCGCCACGGCGTGCCGCTCCACGGCCGTACGCCCCGGGAAACGGATGTCGAGGAGCTTGCGCACGGTCGAGCGCAGACCGTCGCAGGCGACCAGGTGGCTGCCGCGCCACCAGGTGCCCTCGGGTCCGCGGGTGCGGGCGCTGACGCCGGACTTCTCCTGCTCCAGGGCGTCGAGCCGGCTGTTCACCGCGATCCTGACCAGCGGCTCGCGGGCGACGGCCTCGCGCAGTACGGCGGTCAGGACGTGCTGGGCGAGGTGCAGCGGCGGCGCCTGACCGGCGTCGACGGGTCCCTGGGCGGCGGCCGGGCCCTGGGCGGCGCCGTAGCCACCCGCGCCGACGGAGCCGCGCCCGCCGCCGGGCTTCTGCGCCGGCACCACGGCGCCACCGGAACGCTCCGCGCCGCCTTCCGCGGCGGCCGTGTCGTCCCCGCCGAACCTGATCTCGCGCATCACCTGCTTGCGCCGCATCGACCGCCATCCGGCCCAACGCAGACCGGCCGCGTCCAGCGGGAAGCCGGTCAGCCGCTCGACGAGCGCGGCGGTGTCCTCGCGCAGGACGACGGTGCGTGCCAACCGCTGCTCGTCCTTGCCCGGGCTCTCGTCGAGGACCACGGACGGGACCTCGTGACGGGCCAGCGCAAGGGAGAGCGTGAGCCCCACGGGCCCCGCGCCGACGATGATCACCGGATCCACGACGCGGTGCCCCCTGCCCGGAGCGGAGTCCTCGAAGACGTACGGAAACAGGCAGTTGGAGCGGGGTGCACGATCACAGAACGTATGCAACCCATTGCCGGTGCTTGCGTCAAGTGACGGAGGCAGCGGGTCCCCGGCCGGACGCCGGACGACACCCGGGCGGGGTGCGGCTCGTGCCGTCCGGCCGGCACGCGCCCCTCGCCCGCCCCTCGCCCGTCTGCCGGCCGGTCCGGGCACCGGCGGAGCGGCCGCCGCCGCCAGCGGGACGTGCGGGCGGGCTAGCTGTTCTTGCCGTGGAAGAGCGGGACGGGCGGGCGGGCTGCCTGTTCCAGCCGTGGGGGAGCGGGACGTGCGGGTGGCCTGCTCGTTCCCGTGAAGCCAGGCACATGCGGGCGACCCGTGGGCTCCTCGTGTCGGCCAGGACGGCGAACGGGGGCGGCAGGAGTCCTGCCGCCCCCGTCAGGAGCCTTGAGCCTTGCCGCCGGGACGGCCGTCGGCCGGGGCGGTCGCATCGTGCGCGGTGTCCCGCCGTGAGCCACCGTCATGCGGCCGGGTCGGGCCAGACGGCCCGGCGTGGGTCAGACCCCGCCGCCTCCGGCACCGGTTCCGAAGGTGCCACCTACCTCGGCGGCGTTGATCTCTTCCACGTCCTTGGTGCCGAGGACCGCGCCGGTGCTCTTCTTGCTGCGGCGCAGCCTGCCTTCCAGCCAGCTCGCGAAGCTGGTGAGGATGAAGTTCAGCACGATGTAGAGGATCGCGACGACGATGAAGCTCGGGATGACGTTGGCGTAGTTCGCGGCCAGCGTGGCGCGCTCGCTGAGCAGCTCGGTGAAACCGATCATCACACCGCCGAGTGCGGTGTCCTTCACGATGACGACGAGCTGGCTGACGATGGCCGGGAGCATGGCCGTGACCGCCTGCGGGAGCAGGATGCTGGACATCGTCTGGCTTTTGCGCAGGCCGACCGCCATGGCGGCCTCGGACTGCCCCTTGGGGAGGGAGAGGATGCCCGCCCGGACGATCTCCGCGAGGACCGAGGCGTTGTAGAGCACCAGGCCGGTGACGACCGCGTACAGGGGCCGGATCTCGCTGGTGACGTCCGTGGAGCGGACGTAGACCTCGTTGGCGAAGAGCATCAGCAGCAGCACCGGGATGGAGCGGAAGAACTCCACCACCACGCCGGCCGGGACGCGCACCCAGCGGTGGTCCGACAGGCGGGCGATGCCGAAGACCGCGCCCAGCGGAAGGGCGATGACCATGGCGAGCGCCGCGGCCTTCAGGGTGTCCGCGAGGCCCGGCAGGAGATAGGTCGTCCAGGCCTGACCCGTGGTGAAAGGCTCCCACAGCGCCCACTCCAGCTGGCCCTTCTCGTCCAGCTTCGTCCAGACCCACCACAGCACCAGGGCGAGCAGCACGAAGAAGACACCGGAGAGGACCACGTTGCGCCGCTTGGCGCGGGGGCCCGGGGCGTCGTAGAGGACGGAGGTCATCGCTTCACCGCCAGTCGCTTGCTCAGCCAGCCGAGGATGAGACCGGTGGGCAGGGTCAGGAGCACGAAGCCGAGGGCGAACACCGCGCCGATGGCGAGGGTCTGGGCTTCGTTCTCGATCATCTTCTTCATCAGGAGAGCGGCCTCGGCGACGCCGATGGCGGCGGCCACGGTGGTGTTCTTGGTCAGCGCGATCAGGACGTTCGCCAGCGGGCCGATCACCGAACGGAAGGCCTGCGGAAGCACGATGAGCCGCAGCACCTGGCTGAAGCTCAGGCCCAGGGCGCGGGCGGCCTCGGCCTGGCCGACCGGCACGGTGTTGATGCCGGACCGGATCGCCTCGCAGACGAAGCAGGCGGTGTACGCGATCAGACCGAGCACGGCCAGCCGGAAGCTCTGATCGTCGAAGTTGTCGGGTGCGCCCATCGTCATGCCGAAGATGTCGGCGAGACCGAGTGAGGTGAAGACGATGATGACGGTCAGCGGGATGTTCCGGACGATGTTCACATAGGCGGTGCCGAACCCGCGCATCAGCGGGACCGGGCTGACCCGCATCGCGGCGAGGAGCGTGCCCCAGATCAGCGAGCCGATGGCGGACAGGACGGTGAGTTTCACCGTCATCCAGAACGCCCCGAGGACGTCGTAACCTTCAAGAAAGTCGAACACGATCTCCCGCGCTTCCGGGTGTGTGGAGTACGTGGCTACGGGGCGGACACGGCGCGCCGCCGCCGTGATCGCGGCGGGCGGCGGCGCGCTGTGGACCTGCGGGAACTGCGTTACTTGACGATGACGCCGATCTTCGGCGCCGGCTCGTTCTTGTACTGGGCGGGACCGAAGTTGTCCTTCACGGCCTTGTCCCAGGCGCCGTCGCTGACCATCTTCTCGAGGGCGGCGTTGATCTTCTTCTCGGTCGCGGCATCGCCCTTCTTGATGCCGATGCCGTAGTTCTCGTTGCTGAGCTTGAGGCCCGCGAGCTTGAACTGGCCCTTGTACTTGTCCTGCGCGGCGAAGCCCGCGAGGATCGAGTCGTCCGTGGTCACCGCGTCCACGGCGCCGCTCTGCAGGCCCGCGATGCACTCGGAGTAGCCGGCCTGCTGCTTCAGCTGGGCCTTCGGGGCGATCGTCTTCTGGACGTTCTGCGCCGAGGTGGAGCCGGTCACGGAACACAGCTTCTTGCCGTTGAGGTCCGTGCCCTTGGCGATGTCCGAGTCGGCCTTGATCAGCAGGTCCTGGTGGGCCAGCAGGTACGGGCCGGCGAAGTCGACCTTCTGCTTGCGCTCGTCGTTGATCGAGTAGGTGGCCGCGATGAACTTGACGTCGCCGCGGGCCAGCGCGTTCTCGCGGTCGGCGCTCTTGGTCTCGACGAACTCGATCTGGTCGGGCTTGTAGCCGAGCTCCTTGGCCACGTAGGTGGCCACGTCCACGTCGAAGCCGGAGAACGAGCCGTCCGGCTCCTTCAGGCCGAGACCGGGCTGGTCGTACTTGATGCCGACCTTGATCTTGCTGCCGCCGGAGCCCGAGCCGGAGTCGTCCTTGTCGTCGCCGCCGCACGCGGTGGCGCTGAGGGCGAGAGCCAGGACGGCGGCCGAGGCGGCGGTTACCTTGCGGAGCTTCATCGTGAACATCCTTTGATGGTGAAGAGATGCAGGTCTTCAGTACGGAAGAGATGCGGGCCGTGTCAGTGGTGCAGGATCTTCGACAGGAAGTCCTTGGCCCGGTCGCTGCGAGGGTTGCTGAAGAACTGGTCCGGCACAGCCTCTTCGACGATGCGTCCGTCGGCCATGAACACCACCCGGTTGGCAGCCGAACGAGCGAAGCCCATCTCGTGGGTGACGACGACCATGGTCATGCCGTCCCGCGCGAGCTGCTGCATGACCTCCAGGACCTCGTTGATCATCTCGGGGTCGAGGGCCGAGGTCGGCTCGTCGAAGAGCATGACCTTCGGATCCATGGCCAGCGCCCGCGCGATCGCGACACGCTGCTGCTGTCCGCCGGACAGCTGGGCGGGGTACTTGTCCGCCTGCGTGCCCACGCCGACGCGGTCCAGGAGCTCGCGGGCCTTCTTCTCGGCGACCTTCCTGTCGGTCCTGCGGACCTTGACCTGGCCCAGCACCACGTTCTCGAGCACCGTCTTGTGCGCGAAGAGGTTGAAGGACTGGAAGACCATGCCCACGTCGGCACGCAGCCGGGCGAGCGCCTTGCCCTCGGCGGGCAGCGGCTTGCCGTCGATCGAGATGTGGCCGGAGTCGATCGTCTCCAGACGGTTGATGGTGCGGCACAGGGTGGACTTCCCGGACCCGGAGGGTCCGATGACCACGACGACCTCGCCACGGGCGATCGTCAGGTCGATGTCCTGGAGCACGTGCAACGCGCCGAAGTGCTTGTTGACGCTCTTCAGGACGACCAGCTCGTCGGTCGCGGCCACGGCGTCCTTGGCCACCGATACTTCGGTCATCGCTCTGGGGCTCCGTCCTCCTCGGTTTCGGTGGACAGTAGTGACCCCGCACGACCAGCGTCATTACATCTGAGGGAATATTGAGCATAACGATCCGATAGCGTGCGGCCACTCACCGTGACGGCGGCGAACGGAGCGCGTACCGGCTGGGTAACGGAAGCCGCCCCGCACCGGAACTCTCTTGACGCCGTCGTCGTCCATCGGCGTGACTTCCAGAGTGCACACACGTGTGCCCATCAGTACAAGCCCAGACCGTACGACCGATGAACCGGAGGGGGCCGGGATGAGACTGCTCCTCGTCGAGGACGACAACCACGTCGCCGCCGCCCTGTCCGCGGTCCTGGCCCGGCACGGCTTCCACGTGACGCACGCCCGCAGCGGCGAGGAGGCGCTCCAGGCGCTGGTCCCCGAGGGCGCCGGGTTCGGTGTCGTCCTGCTCGACCTGGGACTGCCCGACCAGGACGGCTACGAGGTCTGCGGCAAGATCCGCAAGCGCACCAGCACCCCGGTGATCATGGTCACCGCCCGTGCGGACGTACGCTCCCGGATCCACGGACTCAACCTCGGCGCCGACGACTACGTGGTCAAGCCGTACGACACCGGTGAGCTGCTGGCCCGCATCCACGCCGTCAGCCGGCGCACCGTCCCCGAGGACGCCGCGGCCGGCGGCGAGAGCGCCCTGCGGCTCGGCGCCGTGCGCATCGAGCTCCCGACCCGCCAGGTCAGCGTCGACGGCACGGTCGTCCAGCTGACCCGCAAGGAGTTCGACCTGCTCGCCCTGCTGGCCCAGCGCCCCGGTGTGGTGTTCCGCCGGGAGCAGATCATCAGCGAGGTCTGGCGCACCAGCTGGGAGGGGACCGGGCGCACCCTGGAGGTGCACGTCGCGTCCCTGCGCGCCAAGCTGCGCATGCCGGCGCTGATCGAGACCGTGCGCGGCGTCGGGTACCGGCTCGTCGCCCCCACGTCGTAGCGTGCACCGGTGCGCACTCGCCTTCTTCCGCTGCTCATCGTCCTGATGGCCGCCGTACTGCTCGCGCTCGGGGTGCCGCTGGCCGCGAGCCTGGCGGCCGCCGAGCAGCAGAAGGTGGTCGTCGACCGCATCGACGACACCGCGCGCTTCGCCGCCCTCGCCCAGTTCGTGACCGACCGCCCCTCCGGCTCCCGGCAGAACAGCGGCAGCGACGACGAGCGCGGCAGGATCCTGCAGAACGAACTCGACACCTACAACCAGGTCTACGGGATCAGGGCCGGCGTCTTCTACCGCACCGACCAGGCGCCCATGGCCAACGCCCCGGAGAACTGGTACGTCCCCGCGAAGGGCGAGGGCCGCGACGCGTTCCAGGAGGCGTTCCTGGGGCGCCGCAGCCACGACCCGAAGCAGGTCTGGCCCTGGCAGCGGCGCCGGCTCGTCGTCGCGTCCCCGGTGATCCGCGACGGCGACGTCGTCGCGGTCGTCGTCACCGACTCGCCCACCGGGGAGCTGCGTTCCCGGACACTGCACGGCTGGCTCTGGATCGGCGCCGGCGAGATCGCCGCCATGCTCCTCGCCCTCGGTGCCGCGCTGCGGCTGACCGGCTGGGTCCTCAGGCCCGTACGCGTCCTGGACGCGACCACCCACGACATCGCGACCGGACGGCTGAAGTCGCGGGTCGCGGCAGCCGGGGGACCGCCGGAACTGCGGCGCCTGGCCCGGTCGTTCAACGAGATGGCCGACAACGTCGAGGACGTCCTGGAGCAGCAGCGCGCGTTCGTCGCCGACGCCTCGCACCAACTGCGCAACCCGCTCTCGGCACTTCTGCTGCGCATCGAGCTGCTCGCGCTCGAACTGCCCGAGGGCAACGAGGAGATCGCCTCGGTCCGCACCGAGGGCAAGCGCCTGGCGCAGGTCCTGGACGACCTGCTCGACCTGGCGCTCGCCGAGCACGCCGAGGCGGACCTGTGCCTCACCGACATCGGCGAGCTGGCGGAGGAGCGGGTGGCGGCCTGGGGACCGGTCGCCGACAGCAAGGGCGTCCGGCTCACCGGGACCTGCCCGGCCACCACCGGCTGGGCCGACCCCGTCGCCCTGTCCAGCGCCCTGGACGCGGTGATCGACAACGCGCTCAAGTTCACCCCCGAGGGCGAGAGCGTCGAGGTGCTGGTGGCGTCGAACGGCGAGACGTCGAGGGTCGTCGTCACCGACCGGGGACCGGGCCTGACCGACGAGGAGCTGGCCCGCGTCGGCGACCGCTTCTGGCGCAGCGCGGGACACCAGAACATCAAGGGCTCGGGGCTCGGCCTGTCCATCTCGCGGGCGCTGCTGTCGGCCGGCGGCGGCTCGATCGCGTACGCCCGTCACGAGCCGCACGGACTGCGGGTGACGGTCACCGTGCCGAGGACCCGCCCGGCCTCCTGAGGACGGCGCAGGGCGGCTCCAGGCGCCCTACGGCGTCATGCGGTCACGGCTTCACCGAGCGGTAGTAGCGCTTCGCGCCCTCGTGCAGATCGAGCGGGTCGGTGTACAGGGCCGTGCGCAGGTCCACGCGCTGTGCCGCGTGCACCTTCTCGCCGATGGAGTCACGGCTGGCGATCACCGTGCGGGTGAGCGCCTCGGTGAGGTCCTCGTCCATGTCCTCCCGGGTGATGAGGAGGTTCGCCACCGCCACCGTCGGCACCGGGGAGCCGTGCTGCGCCTTGGGATACGCCGTGGCGGGCATCACCGCGGCCCGGTAGTGGCGGGCCGCGTCGCCCTGGGCCTGGAGGCGCTCGACGACCTCGCCGTCGATCGGGACGAGCCGGACGGGGAACCGGTCCGACAGGGTGGTCACCGCGCTCGTCGGCAGGCCGCCGGACCAGAAGAAGGCGTCGATCTCGTGGTTCTCGAGCTTCCGGGGCATGGTCTTTATGCCGTCCGGCAGCGGGTCGACGTCCTTCCGCGGGTCGAGGCGGGCCGCCTCCAGGACGCGGTCCGCGATGAGCCGCACCCCGGAGCCGTCCGGCCCCACCGCCACCCGTTTGCCCTTCAGGTCCGCCACCGAGCGAACCTTCGATTTCTCGGGGACCACCAGGTGCACGTAGTCGTCGTAGAGCCGGGCGCAGCCCCGCAGCTGCTCCGCGCCCTCGCCCCCGCGGTCCTTGTACGTCTCCACGGCGTCGGCCGCGGCGATGCTGAAGTCGGCCTGGTCGGTGGCCACCCGCCTGACGTTGTCCTGCGACCCGTCGCTGTTGCGCAGCCTGACTTTCAGGTCCGGCATGTCCTTGGCCGCGGCCTGCTGGAGCAGGTCCCCGTACGTCTGGTAGACCCCGGTCGGGGTCCCCGTGCTGAAGTTGATCTCCCCGCTCGGCGACTTCCCGCCCAGCGGCAGCAGCCACCACAGCAGCAGCGCGACGACGACGAAGGCGGCCGCCGCACCGAGCAGTGCGGGCCGTCGGCCGGTACGCGCGAGTGCCTGGAACATGCGCGCGATCCTGCCAGCCCGGACGCCCTGCTGACCAGGCCGGCCCGGCCGGCCTCTCCCGGAGCCGCCCGCAGCACCGACGGGAGGGTCCTCAAGGGGGAGCGCCACCGCGCCCCGGACGTCGCGGAGGTCCTCCGCCGCCAGGGCTGGACGCCCGTGCGGGGACGGCCCGGCCGGACCCGCTCCGGGCACCGCCTACCCTTGTCACATGAGCAGCAGCGACCGGAGCCAGGCAGTGGGCGTTCAGGAATCGAAGACCTACGAAGTACGCACCTACGGGTGCCAGATGAACGTCCACGACTCCGAGCGGCTGTCCGGACTGCTGGAGGACGCCGGGTACGTCCGCGCGCCGGAGGGCTCGGACGGGGACGCGGACGTCGTCGTCTTCAACACCTGCGCCGTCCGTGAGAACGCCGACAACCGGCTCTACGGCAACCTCGGCCGCCTCGCCCCGATGAAGACGAAGCGCCCCGGGATGCAGATCGCCGTCGGCGGCTGCCTCGCCCAGAAGGACCGCGACACGATCGTGAAGAGGGCGCCCTGGGTGGACGTCGTCTTCGGCACGCACAACATCGGCAAGCTGCCCGTCCTGCTGGAGCGCGCCCGCGTCCAGGAGGAGGCGCAGGTCGAGATCGCCGAGTCGCTGGAGGCGTTCCCCTCCACGCTGCCGACCCGCCGCGAGAGCGCGTACGCCGCCTGGGTCTCCATCTCCGTCGGGTGCAACAACACGTGCACCTTCTGCATCGTCCCCGCGCTGCGCGGCAAGGAGAAGGACCGCCGCACCGGCGACATCCTCGCGGAGATCGAGGCCCTGGTCGGCGAGGGCGTCTCCGAGATCACGCTGCTCGGCCAGAACGTGAACGCGTACGGCTCCGACATCGGCGACCGTGAGGCGTTCAGCAAGCTGCTGCGGGCCTGCGGGAAGATCGACGGCCTGGAGCGCGTCCGCTTCACCTCGCCGCACCCGCGCGACTTCACCGACGACGTCATCGCCGCCATGGCCGAGACGCCGAACGTGATGCCCCAGCTGCACATGCCCATGCAGTCCGGCTCGGACACGGTCCTGAAGGCGATGCGCCGCTCGTACCGGCAGGAGCGCTTCCTCGGGATCATCGACAAGGTGCGGGCCGCGATCCCGCACGCGGCGATCACCACCGACATCATCGTGGGCTTCCCCGGCGAGACCGAGGAGGACTTCGAGCAGACCCTGCACGCCGTGCGCGAGGCCCGCTTCTCGCAGGCGTTCACCTTCCAGTACTCCAAGCGCCCCGGCACCCCGGCGGCCACCATGGAGGGGCAGATCCCCAAGGAGGTCGTCCAGGCGCGCTACGAGCGTCTCGTCGCGCTCCAGGAGGAGATCTCCTGGGAGGAGAACAAGAAGCAGGTCGGCCGCACCCTGGAGCTGATGGTCGCCGAGGGCGAGGGCCGCAAGGACGGCGCCACGCACCGCCTCTCCGGCCGCGCCCCCGACAACCGCCTCGTGCACTTCACCAAGCCGGACCAGGACGTGCGCCCCGGTGACGTGGTCACCGTCGAGATCACGTACGCCGCCCCGCACCACCTGCTCGCCGAGGGCACCGTCCTGGACGTACGGCGCACGCGCGCGGGTGACGCCTGGGAGAAGCGCAACGCCGCCGAGGCCGCGAAGCCGGCCGGTGTGCTGCTGGGGCTGCCGAAGATCGGCGTGCCCGCGCCGCTCCCGGTGGCCACGGGCAGCGGCTGCGACTGACGGACAGGGCGGGTCCCCGGGGCGCCGCCGGCCGGCCCGCCCGGGCCCGTTCTGTCCGCCGAGGCCGCCCGGTGTCCGTTCGGGGGCGGGCGTGGGCCAATGCGTCGACCGCCTGTCGAGCGCGGCCGGCTCCGGGCGGACTGGACCGGCGCACCGTCCGCCTTGCGCCACGCGTTCCTCCCCCGACCGACCGGCGGGACCCGCGGACCGATCACGGGTTCGGCGCGTACGCTGCCGATCATGCTTGTTGCCGCCGCCGTCTGTCCCTGTCCGCCCCTGCTCGTACCCGAAGTGGCCGCCGGGGCGGCCTTCGAGCTGGACGCCCTGCGCGCCGCCTGCGCCGACGCGCTGGGCGTGCTCGCCGCGGCGCGTCCCGACCTGCTGGTCGTCGTCGGACCGGCCGGGGAGGACGCGCGCGGGCCGCATCCCGCCGGCACCCCGGGCTCCTTCCGCGGCTTCGGCGTGGACCTGGAGGTACGCCTCGGGGGAGGGGAGCCAGGGGCGCGGGAGCGGGAGCTTCCGCCGTCGCTCGCCGTCGCCGCCTGGCTGCTGGAGCGCACCGGCTGGGCCGACGCGCCGCTGGAGGGCCTCGGTGTGGGGGAACCGCTCGCGCCCGACCTGTGCTTCCGGACCGGACAGGACATCGGCGCCCGGGCCGAACGCGTGGCGCTGCTGGTCATGGGCGACGGCAGCGCGTGCCGGACGGTCAAGGCGCCGGGCTACCTCGACGAGCGCGCGGAGGACTTCGACGCGGGCGTCGCGCGGGCGCTGGGGGCGGCGGACGTGGCCGCCCTGAAGGCACTGGACGCCGGCCTGGCGTCCGAGCTGAAGGTCTCCGGGCGTGCCCCCTGGCAGGTCCTCGCGGGTGCGGCGGACGGCGCGGGCCTCGGCGGGGCCCTGCTCCACGACGAGGCGCCCTACGGCGTCGGGTACCTGGTGGCGGCCTGGTCGTAGGGGCCGCGGCCCCCGCCGTCGTCAGGGCGGACGGTGCGTGCCCTCGTACGGCCGCGGCGGCGGCCGTACGAGGGAAACGGCGCGGCGGACGCCCGGGAGCCCTGAGTGCTCCACGGCCGTCCGCCGATGCGCCGCGGGTCAGGAGGCCGGGGGCGGCGTCGGCGCGTCCGGCGGAGGCGTCGTGCCGCCGTCCTTGTGCGCGAGCCGGTCCATGGCGCCCTTGGCCTTGCCCGTGCCCGTATGGATCCTGTCGCTGTACTTGCCCTTGGTCTTCTCGTCGGCCACTCTCGCGGCCTTGTCCAGACCGTGCTGGATCTTGCCCCCGTGCTGCTGGGCCAGGTCGGAGACCTTGTCCTTGGCCGGGGCGAGCTTGTGTTTCAGATTGTCCAGAAGACCCATGGCGCACCTTCCCGCGAGGGGGCAGTCACTTGCGGGCGCCCTCGCCGGCCTCACTGTCGGCGGCCTCGTCGGCGGACTGCTGCTTGGGGATGTCCACGCCGTCCGACGCGCCGGCCTCGGAGGACTCCTCCGCCGCGGCCTCGCCCTCGGTCCCGGGACGGCCCTTCGCCTCGTCCGGCGCCTCCGCGTCGGTGGCGGCCGTCACCGTACCGGCCTCCGCCTCGGCGGTCGACGCCTCCTCCGCTGCCTTCGACCTCCGGAGAAGTCGTGCAAAAACGCCCATATCCACTCCATACGTTACTCGTGCGGGCGATATCCCGCGTCGACCGGTGCGTCCGTTTGCGTCGCCCGGGTCACCGGCTCTCGACACCGGCGGCTGAAACCTCGCAACAGGCAACGACCCCAAACCCGTCGCGTCACGTAGCTCGTTCGAGGACCGGTCCCGGGGTTTGCGAGACTGGGGCGGTGAGCAGCGCACCCCCCGCCCCCCGCGTCATCGCCGTCGTCGGACCGACCGCGGCCGGAAAGTCCGATCTCGGCGTCTTCCTGGCCCAGCGCCTGGGCGGCGAGGTCGTCAACGCCGACTCCATGCAGCTCTACCGAGGGATGGACATCGGCACCGCCAAGCTGACGCCCGAGGAGCGCCGGGACGTCCCGCACCACCTCCTGGACATCTGGGAGGTGACGGTCACCGCGAGCGTCGCCGAGTACCAGCGGCTCGCGCGGGCCCGGATCGACGCGCTGCTCGCCGAGGGCCGCTGGCCGGTCCTGGTGGGCGGCTCCGGACTGTACGTCCGCGGCGCCGTCGACAACCTGGAGTTCCCCGGCACCGATCCCGACGTGCGTGCCCGGCTGGAGGAGGAGCTCACGCTCCGCGGCCCCGGCGCGCTGCACGCCCGGCTGGCCGCCGCCGACCCGGAGGCCGGCCACGCGATCCTGCCGAGCAACGGGCGCCGGATCGTCCGCGCCCTGGAGGTCATCGAGATCACCGGCAAGCCCTTCACCGCCAACCTGCCCGGCCACGACTCCGTCTACGACACCGTCCAGATCGGCGTCGACGTCGGCCGCCCCGAACTCGACGAGCGCATCGCACGCCGCGTGGACCGGATGTGGGAGGCGGGACTGGTCGACGAGGTGCGCGCACTGGAGGCGCAGGGGTTGCGCGAGGGGCGTACGGCGTCCCGGGCGCTCGGCTACCAGCAGGTCCTCGCCGCGCTGGCCGGTGAGTGCACCGAGGACGAGGCTCGGGCCGAGACCGTACGCGCCACCAAACGCTTCGCGCGCCGTCAGGATTCGTGGTTCAGGCGCGACCCCCGGGTGCACTGGCTCAGTGGGGCTGCGGCGGATGTCACAGAACTCCCCGAGCTCGCACTGGCGTTGGTCGAACGACCGGTCACAGCCTGATCACGTCCTGGCATCGGGACGCTCCGGCCGTCATCCCGGCATCCGGCGGCGTGCCATCATCGAGCTTCGATCGACCAGTGAAGTCCGAGTTGGGAGGGCGCGTGGCGATGGAGGCCGGCCCTCGTGACACCGCACGTGACGCTGAGCACGACGCCGATCCGGACGGACAGCCTCCGGGCGTCGGTCCGGACGGGGAGAACCTCGGCGTGGACCCGGACGCGGACGGTCCGGACGTCGTGAGCCTGAGCTCCGACGGACCCGAGGACACCCAGGGCGGAGTGACCGCCGACGGGCCCGGGCCCGACGAGCTGTCCGCGCAGACCGAGGTCGAGGTGGTCGAGCTGCGCCCGCAGCGCAGGCTGCGGATCTGGCAGCTCGCGCCCATCGTGGCGCTGGCGGCCGTCGGCTCGCTGATGTTCGCGTTCCCGCTCGCCTTCGAGTTCGGCGACGGCGGCGCGGTCGTCGCCATGCTCGGCCTGCTGATCTGCGCCTGCTCCGCGGGCTGGGGCATGATGGCCGCCCGCCGCGTCGGCTACACCTGGCCGGGCCTGCCGCAGCGCGGCTCCGGCCGCCGGCCGGACTGGCGGGTCGTGATCGCGTACGCCGTCGTCGTCGCGGCGGTGGCGGTGCTCGCCGTGTGGCGCGTGGCCCGGCTGCGCTGACCAGGCCGGTCCGCCCCGCGGACCGGATCGGCCCCCTGTCGTACCCAGCCCGTACGATCGAGGGATGAGCACGCGGATCGCCTTCCTCAAGGGCCACGGAACCGAGAACGACTTCGTGATCCTCCCGGACCCGGAGAACGCCATCGAGCTGCCCCCGGCCGCCGTCGCCGCCCTGTGCGACCGCCGCGCGGGCATCGGCGGCGACGGGCTGCTGCACGTCGTGCGGTCCGCCGCGCACCCCGAGGCCGAGGCCATGGCGGGCGAGGCGGAGTGGTTCATGGACTACCGCAACGGCGACGGCTCGGTCGCGGAGATGTGCGGCAACGGCGTGCGCGTGTTCGCCCGCTACCTCCAGCACGCGGGCCTGGTGACCGAGGGGGACCTCGCGATCGCCACGCGCGGAGGCGTCAAGAGCGTCCACATCGCCAAGGGGTCCGGCGGCTCCGCCGCCGGTGACATCACCGTCGGCATGGGCCGGGCCCGGCTCTCCGAGGGCGACGTCGGCGTGAGCGTCGGCGAGCGCAGCTGGCCCGCCCGCAACGTGAACATGGGCAACCCGCACGCCGTCGCGTTCGTGGACGACCTCGCGCACGCCGGCGACCTGTTCACCCCGCCGCCCTTCAGCCCGCCCTCCGCCTACCCGGACGGGGTCAACGTCGAGTTCGTCGTCGACCGCGGCCCCCGGCACGTCGCCATGCGCGTGCACGAGCGCGGCGCGGGCGAGACCCGCTCGTGCGGCACGGGCGCGTGCGCGGTGGCCGTGGCGGCCGCCCGCCGCGACGGCGCGGACCCGGCGGTGACGGGCGTCCCGGCGACGTACACGGTGGACCTGCCGGGCGGCACCTTGGTGATCACCGAGCGTCCGGACGGCGAGATCGAGATGACCGGCGCCGCGGTGATCGTCGCCGAGGGCGAGATCGACGCGGACTGGCTCGCCGCCGCGCTCGCCTAGGCGCTGCCGTCCGGAGCGGCCCGATCGACGCGGCCGGCAGGGCGCCGCCGCTCGCCCGCCGCCGGCGCGGATCAGGCCCGGTCAAGGCGGCCTGTCGCAGTGGGCTCCTGGCGGCGGGGCCCTCGCCTTGGGGCCCTGTCGTCCGCACCCCTCCCATCCGGTCCACCCGGCGACCGGCGGTCACGGCCGTACCGAGTACAGGGCCTGGACGGCGGCCGGCCGCCCGGCTCGCCCGCAAAAGATCCGAAACCGTAAACCCGCCAAGCATCGCTCGAATGGGTGATCCGTTTCACGCTCGGCGAGAGGCGGTCAGCCGGGCGTGGTGGGCTCGGTAGCATCAAGCACCGGCCCGGACGGGGGAACGACGCCAGCCCCTGAGCCGTGTACGCCATGGGGCGCCCCGTCCGCCGGTCTACGCAGCCGGAGGTGCCCATGAGTGCGGAGGCGACGAATCCCGCGACGCCAGGCCCAGTGACGCCGTCCCCCGGGCTCCCGGCCGAGCAGGGCGCGCGACCGCACCGCAGGAAGGGCCGCCCCCGGATCGACCTGCGGCGCCTCGGCCGGGCCGCACTCCTCGGCCCCGCCGTCCGCGACCGGCTGCCGGACGCCATCGGGCACGTCGCGGAGGCCCACCGGGCCCACCATCCCGACGCCGACCTGGAGCCGCTGCGCCGGGCGTACGTGCTCGCCGAGTCCTCGCACCGCGGCCAGATGCGCAAGAGCGGCGAGCCGTACATCACGCACCCGCTCGCCGTGACGCTGATCCTGGCCGAACTCGGCGCGGAGACCACGACGTTGACCGCCTCCCTGCTCCACGACACCGTCGAGGACACCGACGTGACGCTCGATCAGGTGCGCGCGGAGTTCGGCGAGGAGGTGTGCTACCTGGTCGACGGCGTCACGAAGCTGGAGAAGGTCGACTACGGGGCCGCCGCCGAGCCCGAGACGTTCCGCAAGATGCTCGTCGCCACCGGCAACGACGTCCGCGTGATGTCGATCAAACTCGCCGACCGCCTGCACAACATGCGCACCCTGGGCGTCATGCGTCCCGAGAAGCAGGAGCGCATCGCCAAGGTGACCCGCGACGTGCTCATCCCGCTCGCCGAACGGCTCGGCGTGCAGGCCCTCAAGACCGAGCTGGAGGACCTGGTCTTCGCGATCCTGCACCCCGAGGAGTACGAGCGCACCAGGGGGCTGATCGACGACGACGCGGCCCACGGCGGCGACCCCCTCGCGGAGATCGCGGAGGAGGTGCGCGGCGTCCTGCGCGACGCCGGCATCCAGGCCGAAGTGGTCATCCGGCCACGGCACTTCGTCTCCGTGCACCGGGTCTCGCGCAAGCGCGGCCGGATGCGCGGCTCGGACTTCGGACGCCTCCTCGTGCTCGTCGGGGAGGACGCCGACTGCTACGCGGTCCTGGGCGAACTGCACACCTGTTTCACCCCGGTCGTCTCGGAGTTCAAGGACTTCATCGCGGTACCGAAGTTCAACCTGTACCAGTCGCTGCACACGGCCGTCGCGCGGGACGGCGAGGTCGCCGAAGTCCTCATCCGCACCCACCAGATGCACAAGGTGGCCGAGGCCGGGGTCATCGCCCTGGGCAACCCCTACACCGCGCCCGCGGAGGAGCAGACTGACGGCGACGGCGAGCGCGCCGACCCCACCCGCCCCGGCTGGCTCTCCCGCCTCCTCGACTGGCAGGAGGCCGCGCCGGACACCGACACGTTCTGGTCCACCCTGCGCGAGGACCTCGCCCAGGACCGTGAGATCACCGTCTTCCGGGCCGACGGGGGCTCGTTGGGGCTCCCCGAAGGCGCCAGTTGCGTGGACGCCGCGTACGCCCAATACGGCGAGGACGCGCACGCCTGCATCGGGGCACGCGTCAACGGCCGTCTCGCGACGCTCAGCACGGTCCTGCGGGACGGCGACACCGTGCAGCTCCTGATGGGCCAGGACCCCGCCTCGGAGCCCTCCCGGGAGTGGCTGGAGCACGCCCACACGCCCGCCGCGCGCATCGCCATCCAGCGCTGGCTGGCCGCCCACCCCGCTCCGCGCGACACCGAGGCCCCGGAGGCACCCGCGGCCGCCCCCAGGCCCGCCGCCGAGGCCCCCCTCACGCGGCCCGGCTCCGCCAGCGCCGTCGTCGACCAGCCCGGCGCCTCCGTGCGCCTCGCCGGCTGCTGTACGCCCGTACCGCCCGACGAGGTGACCGGCTTCGCCGTACGCGGCGGAGTGGTGACCGTCCACCGCCTCGGGTGCGCCGCCGTCGACCGCATGAAGAGCGTGGGCCGCGCGGAGGTCGGGGTGAGCTGGGGCGACACCACCGAGTGCCGGGTCACGCTCGTCGCCGAGTCCTTCGGACGGCCCCACCTCCTCGCCGACCTCACCGAGGCCATCGCCCTGGAGGGCGTCGCCATCGTCTCGGCGACCGTCGAACCGCCCAGCCAGCAGCGCGTCCGGCACACGTACACCCTCCAGCTCCCGGACGCCGCGCACCTGCCCGCCCTGATGCGGGCGATGCGCAACGTCCCGGGCGTCTTCGACGTCAACCGCGCGCAGCACCAGGCCGCCGCCGCTCGCTGAACCGCGAGCGGGGCGTCCGACGGGACCCCGTTCGGGTGGGCCCGGTGCGCGTCGTCACCGCGGGGCCGGTGCGCGCTGGTAGCGGTGGTCCATGCTGCTCACCCCCCGCCCCGGCGGGCGACGCGCCACGACGGCGCTGCTCGCCTCCGCCGTGTCCGTCTGCCTCCTCGCCGCGAGCGCCCCCTCACCGGCAGTGCCCCTCGGCGTCGGCGACCGCCTCTTCCCGCACCTGGGCAACCCCGGCTACGACGTCACGTCCTACGACCTCGCCTTCACCTACTCCGGCGCGAACGACAAGCCGCTCACCGCCGTCACCACCATCGACGCGCGCACCACCGCCGAGCTGGAGCGCATCAACCTGGACTTCGCGCACGGCACCGTGCGGGGCGTCGAGGTCGACGGCGCACCGGCGTCCTTCACGAGCGCCGGCGAGGACCTGGTCGTCACCCCGGAGGCGCCCATCCCGGCGGGCAGCGCGCTGCGCGTCACCGTGCGGCACACCAGCGACCCCGTGTCCGCCCCGGGCCGGGACGGCGGCTGGGTGCGCACCGCGGACGGACTCGCCATGGCCAACCAGGCGGACGCCGCCCACCTGGTGTTCCCGTGCAACGACCACCCGTCCGACAAGGCGATGTTCACCATCCGCGTCACCGCCCCCGAGGGGTACACGGCCGTCGCCAACGGGCTGCCCGCGGGAACGGACCGCCGTGCCGGGGCCACCACCTGGACCTACCGCACCGAACACCCCATGGCCACCGAGCTGGCCCAGGTCTCCGTCGGGCGCTCCACCGTGGTGCACCGGAGCGGACCGCACGGACTCCCGCTGCGCGACGTCGTGCCCACCGCGGACCGCGACCGCCTGGAGCCCTGGCTGAAGAAGACGCCCGGGCAGATCGCCTGGATGGAGGAGAAGGTCGGCCGGTACCCGTTCGAGACGTACGGGCTGCTGATGGCCCAGGCGCAGACCGGCTTCGAGCTGGAGACCCAGACCCTCTCGCTGTTCGAGAAGGAGATCTTCACCGAGCCCGCGTACCCGAAGTGGTACGTCGAGTCGGTCATGGTGCACGAGCTGTCCCACCAGTGGTTCGGCGACAGCGTCAGCCCCCGCACCTGGTCCGACCTGTGGCTCAACGAGGGCCATGCCACCTGGTACGAGGCCCTGTACTCGGAGGAGAAGGCCGGCCGGCCGCTGGAGACGCGCATGAAGGCCGCCTATCGCGCCTCCGACTCCTGGCGGGCGACCGGCGGGCCGCCCGCCGCGCCCAAGGAGCCCAGGCCGGGACAGAAGATCAGCATCTTCCGGCCGAACGTCTACGACGGGGCCGCCCTCGTGCTGTACGCACTCCGGCAGGAGATCGGGCGCCCCGCCTTCGAGCGCCTGGAGCGCACCTGGGTGGCCCTCCACCAGGACGGCACGGCGACCACCTCGGACTTCGTGAACCTCGCCTCGACGATGTCCGGGCGCGACCTCAGCGGGTTCTTCGCCGCGTGGCTGCACGACGCGAAGACACCGCCCATGCCGGGGCACCCGGACTGGAGGAGCGACGCCCCGCAGGCGGTGCGGAACAAGGGATAAGTCGCGTGACGAGACGGGGCGTGCCGTGCGACCATCGTTCAGGTCGGCGGCACCGCCCCCCCCCGGGGCGGGCGCCGCGGACCCGGGAATGTCCCGGGGCCCCCGGGCGTTGTCCCCCATGTCGGGTGACGTCCGTCGCCGACTCGCAGGTCTCCATCGACGTAAGGATCCAATGACCTCCTCTTCTTCCCCTTCCCAGGACGCGCAGAGCCTCGTGCAGAACTACCCCGACGGTCTTCGGGCCGATGCCCTGATGGAAGAGGACGTCGCCTGGAGCCACGAGATCGACGAGGAGCGGGACGGCGAGCAGTTCGACCGTTCCGAGCGCGCCGCGCTGCGCCGCGTCGCGGGCCTCTCCACCGAGCTCGAGGACGTCACCGAGGTCGAGTACCGGCAGCTCCGCCTGGAGCGCGTCGTGCTCGTCGGTGTGTGGACCACGGGCACCATGACCGACGCCGAGAACTCGCTGGCCGAGCTGGCCGCCCTCGCGGAGACCGCGGGAGCGCTCGTGCTCGACGGCGTGGTGCAGCGCCGCGACAAGCCCGACGCGGCCACGTACATCGGATCCGGCAAGGCCGCCGAGCTGCGGGACATCGTCCTGGAGACCGGCGCCGACACCGTGATCTGCGACGGTGAGCTGAGCCCCGGCCAGCTGATCCACCTCGAGGACGTCGTCAAGGTCAAGGTCATCGACCGGACGGCCCTGATCCTGGACATCTTCGCCCAGCACGCCAAGTCCCGTGAGGGCAAGGCGCAGGTCGCCCTCGCGCAGATGCAGTACATGCTGCCGCGACTGCGCGGCTGGGGTCAGTCGCTGTCCCGTCAGATGGGCGGCGGCAAGGGCGGCGGCCTCGCCACCCGTGGTCCCGGTGAGACCAAGATCGAGACGGACCGGCGCCGTATCCGCGAGAAGATGGCGAAGATGCGCCGGGAGATCGCGGACATGAAGACGGGCCGCGAGATCAAGCGCCAGGAGCGCAGGCGCCACAAGGTGCCCTCGGTCGCCATCGCGGGCTACACGAACGCCGGCAAGTCCTCGCTGCTCAACCGCCTCACGGGCGCGGGCGTGCTCGTCGAGAACGCGCTGTTCGCGACCCTCGACCCGACCGTGCGCCGGGCCGAGACCCCGAGCGGCCGGCTGTACACGCTGGCCGACACGGTCGGGTTCGTACGGCACCTGCCGCACCACCTGGTCGAGGCGTTCCGCTCCACGATGGAGGAGGTCGGCGACTCCGACCTGATCCTGCACGTGGTGGACGGTTCGCACCCGGCCCCGGAGGAGCAGCTGGCCGCCGTGCGCGAGGTCATCCGCGACGTGGGCGCCACGAAGGTGCCCGAGATCGTGGTGATCAACAAGGCGGACGCCGCGGACCCCCTGGTGCTCCAGCGGCTGATGCGCAACGAGAAGCGCTCCATCGCGGTCTCGGCCCGTACCGGCCGGGGCATCGCCGAGCTGCGCGCGCTCATCGACAACGAGCTGCCGCGTCCCTCGGTGGAGATTGAGGCGCTCGTGCCGTACACGCAGGGCCAGCTGATCGCCCGGGCGCACGACGAGGGCGACGTGGTCTCCGAGGAGCACACCCCGGAGGGCACGCTGCTCAAGGCGCGCGTGCACGAGGAACTGGCGGCGGACCTCGCGCCGTACGTCCCGGCCCCGCTCGCCTGATCCGGCCGCCCGGCGGTACGCACCGCCGGGCGCACACGAAGGCCCGCCCCTCTCCAGCCTTGGCGCTTTCGGGGGCGGGCCTTCGTGTGCGCGCGTACGGGGGCGGCGGTTACCGGCCGCCGTACTTCTTGCTCATGTTCTGGTACAGCGCCTCGGCGCCCTCGCCGAGCTGCGGTCCGGCGAGCCAGGTGTTGTCGGACGGGCCGATCGACGTGTTCGAGACGAGCTTCGTCCTGCCGTCGACGACGCGGAACCAGCCGCCGCCCGACGAGCCGCCGGTCATGGTGCAGCCGATGCGGTACATCGTCGGCAGACCCGGCCTGAGCGAGAGGCGGCCCGGCCGGTCGACGCACTTGAACATGCTCAGACCGTTGTACGGGGGCGCCGCGGGGTAGCCCCAGGCGCCCATGGAACCCGCGTCGCGGGCGGACGGCGCGGAGAAGTCCACGTCCAGCGCGTTGCCGACCGTCTCCTCCAGGGACTTGCCGCCCTGCTCCGGCTTCACGTGCAGCACGGCGTAGTCGTACGGGGCTCCCGCGCCGCCGGTCTCGTCACCGCCGGAGATCCACTGGTCGGAGGTGGCGGCCCAGTCGGCCCACCACTGGCCGTAGGGGGCCATCTCCTGAGCCGTGGCGCCGCTCAGCTGGGCCTCGGACGTGTTCAGGTCGTTGTAGGACGGGACGAAGGCGATGTTGCGGTACCAGCCGCCGCTGCCGCCGGCGTGCACGCAGTGGCCCGCGGTCCACACGAGGTTGGACCTGCCCGGGTGGTTGACGTCCTTGACGACCGTCCCGGAACAGACCATCGACCCCTCGGGGGAGTCGAAGAAGACCTTGCCGACCGGCGCCGCGTTCTCGTGGTACGGCGTCTTCTCCGCCTTGGCCGGGACCGGCTCGGGCGCGGGATCGCTGACGCCCTGGTCGGCGGACGCGTCCTTGGCCGAGATCGTCTTGTCGGGGTCCTCGGCGGACTTCATGCGCTCGGGCTTCCACAGCCCGTCGATCACCGGGTTGACGAAGTCCTTGGCCTCACTGAGCCACTTGTCCCTGTCCCAGTTCCTCCAGCCGCCGTCCTTCCACCGGTCGACGTCGATGCCGTGCTCCTTGAGCCGGTCCGCGAGGTCGCCGGGGACCCGGGCGCCGTCCTCGTCGGCCGCCCCGGACGCGGTGGCGGCGGGCTTGTCGCCCGCCGTGTCGTCCCCCGCGCCGCAGGCGGTGGCGGTGAGCGACAGGGCCGCGAGGAGCCCCGTGGCGAGCAGGACGCCGCGACTGCCGGGCCGGCGCGCGACGGACGTACGTACGGAACGCATGCTGTGGTAACCCCCGTTGAAGCATTGCTGTCATGTGCTTGTCAGGCGCGGAGCCGGGTCTCCGTGGACCCGCTCGAACGCGACACCCCACTATGCCCGGGCAATTGCGCGCGGACGACGGCGGGACGGTGAAGGTTTGCGGACAGGGCCCCTGCGCCGGGGCACACACCGGCCGTACCTCCCGCCGCCCGGCCGGGGCGCCGTCGGGCACCCCGGCCGGCGCGCGTCCTTCGCCGCCGTGGCTCCGCGCCGGGTCAACCGGCGCGAGTCACCGCCCGGCGAACTTCCCGCTCACCGAGTCGTACACGCCCTTGGCCTCGGCCCCCAGGTGCGGACCCGCCAGCCAGCCCGAACTCACCGGACCGATCGAGGTGTTGGAGACCAGCGCGGGCTTGCCGTCGGCGCCCTTCGCCACCCAGCCGCCGCCGGACGAACCGCCGGTCATGGTGCAGCCGATGCGGTACATCGTCGGGTCGGACTTCACGATCGACAGCCGCCCCGGCTCGTCCGTGCACTGGAACAGCTTCTGCCCGTCGTACGGCGCCGCCGCCGGGTAACCGGTCGCGGTGATGCTCGACACCTCGGGCACGGCCGGCGCGTTGAACTCCACCGGCAGGGCCGAACCGACCGTCTCCTCGAGGGACTTGCCGTCGCTGCCCTTCTCCGGAGTCACGTGCAGCACCGCGAAGTCGTACGGCGCGCCCTCGCCGCCGGTCGCGCCCCCCTGCTCGATCCACTGGTCGGAGGTCTGCGCCCAGTCGCTCCACCACACCCCGTACGGAGCGATCTCGGCCTTGCTCGCGTCCTGCAACTGGGCGGCGTTCTCACCGGCGTTGTTGTACGCGGGCACGAACGCGATGTTGCGGTACCAGCCGCCCTTCTTGCCCGCGTGCACGCAATGGCCCGCCGTCCACACCATGTTCGACTTGCCCGGGTGGGCCGGGTCCTTCACCACGGTCGCCGAGCAGACCATGGTGCCCTCGGGGGAGTCGAAGAAGACCTTGCCCGCCTCGGGCGCACTGTCGTGGTAGGCGGCCGGCACGCCACGGGCGGTCACCGGAACCGGCGTTGCGTCGGTGACACCCTGGTCACCGGAGATGTCGTTCTCGTCGACGCCCTTGTCCTGGTCCGGGTCGTCCGCGTCCCGCATCCGGTCCGGGTCCCACAGGTCCTTGATGATCGGGTTGATGAACTCGTCGGCCTCGCGCATCCAGTCGTCCCGGTCCCAGTCCTTCCAGGCGCCGCCCTTCCACTTGTCCAGGTCGAAGCCGTGCTCCTTGAGCTTGTCCTTGACGCTGTCCGGGATCTTGATCTTCCCGTCGCTGCTCTGGGTCGCGGACGCCTCGGCGTTCGTCTGCTCGTCGCCCGAGCCGCACGCGGTGGCGGTGAGCGCCAGCGTCGCCGTCAGACCCACGGCGACCAGTACGGGGGAGGTCCTGCGGCGCTTGCTCCCCCCTCGGCGGGCGGTGAAGGGCGGGCGTATGGATCGCATGGTGTGAACTCCCCCTGGGACGTGAGAAACAACTGCGCCGCCGAGGCGGCGGCCGTACGCGGGCAGCCGGGCACGGACCCGCCGGCGCGGCCCCCTGACCGGGGACCGTGGGGCGCGGCGGCCGGGCCTGCGGCCCGGATTCCGTACTCCTGAACGGCACCACACACTATGCGGTCGTCGTGGGGGACTTCCCACGGAACGGCAACGGTTCCGTCACGGCAAGGATCTTCGGCTCACCCGCTTCCCCTCGCCCGCCGCGTCGTTGGTAGGTACGGGGGGCGTCCCGCCTGCGTTCGAAACCCCCGCCAACTCGCCTGTGCACAGCGGGAGGACCGGTAGTCGTGGCCGTGACGGAGTCTGCGGTGATGGGGCGTGAGCCCGACGGGGCGCACGCGGAGGACGGTTCCCCCGAGGCGCACACGGCGCACGAGGGGATTCTGCGGCGCCAGTCGGCGCGTGAGTCCGCCGCGCGCACCTACGCGCGCGCCCTGCCCGTCGTGCCCGTCCGCGCGCGCGGGCTGACGATCGAGGGAGCCGACGGGCGCCGTTACCTGGACTGCCTCTCCGGAGCCGGCACCCTGGCCCTCGGGCACAACCACCCGGTGGTCCTGGAGGCGATCAGGAAGGTCCTCGACTCGGGGGCGCCGCTGCACGCCCTCGACCTCGCCACCCCCGTCAAGGACGCCTTCACCACCGAGCTGTTCCGCACGCTGCCGCCCGCGTTCGCCGACCGGGCGCGGGTGCAGTTCTGCGGGCCCGCGGGCACGGACGCCGTGGAGGCCGCGTTCAAACTGGTGCGCGCCGCGACCGGGCGCACCGCGATGCTCGCCTTCACCGGCGCCTACCACGGCATGACGGCGGGGGCGCTCGAAGCGTCCGGGGGCGCGACCGAGGTACGGGTGGCGCGGCTGCCGTACCCCCAGGACTACCGGTGCCCGTACGGCGTGGGCGGCGACCGCGGTGCCGAACTCGCCGCCCGCTGGACCGAGTCGCTCCTCGACGACCCCAAGTCGGGCGTGCCGCACCCCGCCGGGATGATCCTCGAACCCATCCAGGGCGAGGGCGGGGTGATCCCCGCGCCGGACGCCTGGATGCGGCGCATGCGCCAGATCACGCGGGCCCGGTCCGTCCCGTTGATCGCCGACGAGATCCAGACGGGGGTCGGCCGCACCGGCGCCTTCTGGGCCGTGGAGCACAGCGGCATCACCCCGGACGTGATGGTCCTCTCCAAGGCCATCGGCGGCAGCCTCCCGCTGGCCGTCGTCGTCTACCGCGAGGAACTCGACGTGTGGCAACCGGGCGCCCACGCGGGCACCTTCCGCGGGAACCAGCTCGCCATGGCCGCGGGCACGGCGACCCTCGCACACGTCCGCGAGAACCGTCTCGCCGAGCGGGCCGCCGACCTGGGCGCCCGCATGCTCGGACAACTCCGCGCGCTGGGAGAGCAGTTCGACTGTGTCGGCGACGTGCGCGGCCGGGGGCTGATGATCGGCCTGGAGCTGGTCGAGCCGGACGCCGCCGGCACGGACCCGCCTCCCGCCGCGCCGCACCTCGCCTCCGCCGTCCAGCGGGAATGCCTGCGACGCGGCCTGATCGTCGAACTCGGCGGCCGCCGCGAGAGCGTCGTACGCCTGCTCCCGCCCCTGACGATCACGGACGAACAGGCGAACGCCGTCCTGGAGCGGCTCGCGGACGCGGTGGAGGCGGTGGCCCGGGGCCCCGCGGAGACCGACCCCGCCGGGCGGCGGCACGGCGGTCCGGGTCCTGACGTACGGGGCCGTGCGGGGGCCGGGCGGGACACGGAGGGGACCGGGTAGCTCGGGGCGACGCGGGCGGACGGCACCGTGGCGGCGACCGGGCTCGGGCGTGGGCCACGCGAGGCCGGCCGGGCGTGGGTGCAGGCCACGCGAGGGCCGGCCGGGGTGGGTCGGACGACGGCCCCGGGTGGCGGCAGGCCACCGCTCCCGGCGTACGGCTCACGGGACGGCACCGGTGGCACGGGTGCCTGGTGACGACGGTCGTGCCGCCCTCGGGTCGACGACCGCCCTCGGCCGGACGCGCGGTCGCCTCCGCCGGGGCCCCCGCGCGCACGCTCCCGTCACCGCCGCCCGCGCCCCGGTGACGTCCGCCCGCGGATGTCCTCTCCGCTCAGCAGCGGTGCCGTCCGCGGCAGCCAGGAAAGGCGGCCCCGGCGGCCCGTGCGGCCCCCGCACCCGGCCCGTCCCGGCGCACCACAGACCGACAGCACGAACCCAGACCCAGACCACGAGGAACGCCCGTGAATCCGACCCCAGCATCCGACGGCTCGCCGCAGGGCCCCACACCGGACGGCGACGGCGTCCAGTCCGCCCCGGTCGTGCCGGAGCCCGTGTCGGTCCCGCGGCAGAAGGACGGGACGCCGACGGCCGAGAGGCCGCGGTCGCGCGATGCCACGGACCCGATCGAGCACCCGGATCCGCACACCGCGGCCCAGGCGGCGGCCATCGAGAACCTGCTGCGCTGCTGGGTGCGAGAGAACGACCTCCCGGCCCCCGGGGACGGCGTCCTCCGCATCCCCCTCCGGGCGACCGGAACGGTCCTCCTGGCTCCCGTCCGCTACTGGTCCCCGAGCGGATGGCACCGCTTCGGACTCCCGTACGTGGACACCGCCCCGCACTGGGCACCTCCCGTCGACGCGGTGACGGTCGCGGCCCTGCTGTCCCGCGAGACGGCGGCCGGCGCCGAGGCGGGCCCGTCGGACGGCACGCCCGCCCCGCCGGTGGACGCCCCGCAGGCGCCGCCCTCCGGGGAAGGGCACTCGACGCAGGCACCGCCCGCCCCGGCCGGGCATGGCCAGCAGGCACCGTCCACCCACACCGGAGGGTCCGGCCACGCACCGCCGGCCTCGGCAGGGCGTCCTGACAAGGCGCCGGCCGCCCCCACCGGGGGTGCCGAGCAGGCGTCGGCCGCCCTGGCCGGGCACCCCCGGCAGGCGCCGCCAGCCCTCATCGGAGGCCCCGACCAGGCGCCACCAGCCCCCATCGGCGGCCCCGACCAGGCGCCACCAGCCCCCACCAGCGGCCCCGACCAGACACCTGCCGTCCCGCCGCTGACCCCGACCACCGCCCCGCCCGCGCCCGCCCAGGACGCCTCGGCCGCCGTCGCCTCGATCCCCGCCGACGGCGCCCCCGGTCCCACTCCCGCCGCCCACTCCGTACCCCGCGGCGGGATCGGTGACGTGAACGACCTGGTCGGACGCGTCGCCGACTCCGTGCGGCGCACCGCCGCCTTCGTGGCCGAGCGGCGCGAGCGCCCCGGCGACGGCCCCGACCTGTTCCTCTCCGCCGAGCAGTCGCTGCTCCTCGGGCACCCGCTGCACCCGACGCCGAAGAGCCGCGAGGGGCTCTCCGACGCGGACGCCCGGCGGTACTCGCCCGAGCTGCGCGGCTCCTTCCCGCCGCACTGGATGGCGGTCGCCCCCTCGGTGCTCGCCGCGGACTCGGCGTGGACCGAACGCGGACGCCCCGTCTCCGCCGGAGAGCTGACCGCGCGGCTCGCCGGTGCCGGGCTGCCGCTGCCCGACGGGCACACCGCCCTGCCCCTGCATCCCTGGCAGGCCCACGAGATCCGGCACCGACCGGAGGCCGAGGCGCTGTTCGCCGCCGGGCTGCTCCGCGACCTGGGCTCCCACGGACCCCCTTGGCACCCCACCTCGTCCGTGCGCACCCTCTACCGCTCCGGCGCCCCCGCGATGCTCAAGCTGTCGCTCGCCCTGCGCATCACCAACTCCCGCCGGGAGAACCTCCGCAAGGAACTCCACCGCGGCGTCGAGGTGCACCGGCTGCTGCGCGCCGGGCTGTCCCGGCGCTGGCACGCCGCGCACCCGGGCTTCGGCATCGTCCGCGACCCAGCCTGGCTCGGGGTCGACGGCCCCGACGGGGAGCCTGTGCCGGGGCTCGACGCCGTGATCCGGCACAACCCCTTCGGCCCGACCGACGACGTCTCCTGCGTGGCCGGCTTCGTCTCGCCCCGGCCGCGGACCGACTCCCGCGACCTGTCCCGCCCCGTCATGAGGTCCCGGCTGGCCGAGGTCGTCACCCGGCTCGCCGCCCGGACCGGGCGCTCCCGCGGCGCCGTGGCCACCGAGTGGTTCCTGCGCTACCTCGAACAGGTCGTGCGCCCGGTGCTCTGGCTCGACGGCGAGGCCGGGATCGCCCTGGAGGCGCACCAGCAGAACACCCTGCTCGTGCTGGACCCCGACGGCTGGCCGGCCGGGGGCCGCTACCGGGACAACCAGGGCTACTACTTCCGTGCCTCACGCCGTGCGGAGCTCGACGCCCGGCTCCCCGGCATCGGCGAGCGGAGCGACACGTTCGTCTCCGACGAGGTCACCGACGAACGCTTCGCCTACTACCTCGCCGTCAACAACGTCCTGGGCCTCATCGGCGCCTTCGGCTCCCAGCGCCTGGCCGGGGAACCCGTACTGCTCGCCGCCTTCCGCCGCTTCCTCACCGACGTGGCGGCCGGCCCGGACCGGCTGCGCAGCACTCTCCCCGCGCACCTCCTGGAATCGCCCGTCCTGCGCTGCAAGGCCAACCTGCTGACCCGGCTGCACGGCCTCGACGAACTCGTGGGCCCGGTGGACACCCAGTCCGTGTACGTCACGATCACCAACCCGTGCCGTCCCTGAGGAACATGACCCATCCCGTCTCCTGAGAGGAGCGTCGCCGTGCCTTCCACCGATGCGAGCACCGACGCCGCAAGCGTCCCCGTCACCGGCCCAGGTGCCGAGCGGGGGCCCGGACCGGACTCGGACGGCGAGGACACCCTGGACCTGCGCCTGACCGACGAGTTCCTCGCCCTCCTCGCCGAGGAGGCCGGGCCGCACGCCGCGTCGGACGGGGCGGGGGAGGCGACGGCGGACGCGGCCGCTCCGGCCGGCGAGGACCTGCTCGACCGCGTCGGCACCTGGGGACCAGCGGCCACCCCCGTGGGCGTCTTCCAGCTCGTCCCCGTCCGGCTCGGGCGCGACCTCGCGCTCATCACGCGGTGGATGAACGACCCCGCCGTCGCCGCGTTCTGGGAACTCGCCGGACCCGAGGCGGTGACCGAGCGGCACCTGCGGGAGCGGCTCGCCGACGACGGACGCAGCGTGCCCTGCCTGGGCGTCCTCGCCGGCACCCCGATGAGCTACTGGGAGCTGTACCGGGCCGATCTCGACCCACTGGCCCGCCACTACCCCGCCCGCCCGCACGACACCGGGGTCCATCTCCTGATCGGCGGCGTCGCCGACCGGGGGCGGGGCGTCGGCTCCGCACTGCTCCGCGCCGTCGCCGGCCTCGTGCACGAGAACCGCCCGGCCTGCGCGCGCGTCGTCGCGGAACCCGACCTGCGCAACACCCCCTCCGTCTCGGCGTTCATGAGTGCCGGTTTCCGGTTCTCCGCCGAGGTGGACCTGCCGGGCAAGCGGGCCGCGCTCATGGTCAGGGACCGGGGCCTGCGCGATGCGCTGTAGCGCGGACGCCCGCCGGCGCGCAGACCGCACGGGACCGGCGACCGGCCGAGAAGTACTCCCTCGCGGCACGTCCCGCTCACCCGCCCCGCACGGGGACCCGCGACGGAACCCGCGCCCCGATCCGCGCCCGCACCCCGCTTCCGTGGCCGCGACGATCCGCCCGGTGCCCGTACGGCACCCGCGCTCGGGTCGCGCCGCCCCCGTCCCGATCACGCCCTCCGCCACCGGCGTGATCGCCCGGTTGTCAGTCCTGCCCCGTAGGGTGGTCGCGCTATGACGAAGCCCTCACTCCCCGAACTCCTGCACGCCGCCGTCACCGCCGTCGGCGGTACGGAGCGTCCCGGCCAGGTGACCATGGCCGAATCCGTCGCGGGCGCCATCGACGACGGATCCCATCTCCTGGTCCAGGCCGGCACCGGCACCGGAAAATCGCTCGGCTACCTGGTGCCCGCGCTCGCGCACGGGGAGCGCGTCGTCGTGGCGACGGCCACCCTGGCGCTCCAGCGGCAGCTCGTCGAGCGGGACCTCCCGCGGACCGTCGACTCGCTCCATCCGCTGCTGCGCCGCCGCCCCTCGTTCGCGATGCTCAAGGGCCGGTCGAACTACCTGTGCCTGCACCGGCTGCACGAGGGCATGCCGCAGGACGAGGAGGAGGGCCTCTTCGACCAGTTCGAGGCGGCCGCCCCCACCAGCAGGCTCGGACAGGACCTGGTCCGCCTGCGCGACTGGTCGGACGAGACGGAGACCGGGGACCGGGACGACCTGACCCCCGGTGTCTCGGACCGCGCCTGGGCACAGATCTCGGTGTCCTCCCGGGAGTGCCTGGGAGCCACGAAGTGCGCGTACGGCGCCGAGTGCTTCGCCGAGATGGCGCGGGAGCGCGCCAAGCTCGCGGACGTCGTCGTCACGAACCACGCGCTGCTCGCGATCGACGCCATCGAGGGCGCCCCGGTCCTCCCGCAGCACGAGGTCCTCATCGTGGACGAGGCCCACGAGCTGGTCTCCCGGGTCACCGGCGTCGCCACCGGCGAGCTCACCCCCGGCCAGGTCAACCGCGCCGTGCGCCGGGCGGCCAAGCTGGTCAACGAGAAGGCCGCCGACCAGCTCCAGACCGCCGCCGAGGGCTTCGAGCGGCTCATGGAGCTGGCCCTGCCCGGCCGCTTGGAGGAGATTCCCGAGGACCTCGGCTACGCGCTCATGGCACTGCGTGACGCCGCCCGTACGGTGATTTCGGCGATCGGCGCCACCCGCGACAAGTCCGTGCAGGACGAGGACGCGGTGCGCAAGCAGGCCCTCGCGTCGGTGGAGTCCGTGCACGACGTGGCGGAGCGCATCACCAACGGCTCGGAGTGGGACGTCGTCTGGTACGAGCGGCACGACCGGTTCGGGGCCTCCCTGCGGGTCGCGCCCATGTCGGTGTCCGGGCTGCTGAGGGAGAAGCTCTTCACCGACCGGTCGGTCGTGCTGACCTCGGCGACTTTGAAGCTGGGCGGCGACTTCAACGGCGTGGGGGCCTCGCTCGGCCTCGGTCCCGAGGGCGTGGCGGACGAGGACCTGCCGCAGTGGAAGGGCGTCGACGTCGGATCGCCGTTCGACTATCCCAGGCAGGGCATCCTCTACGTCGCCAAGCATCTGTCGCGTCCCGCGCGTGACGGCGACCGCGCGGACATGCTGGACGAGCTGACGGAGCTGATCCAGTCGGCGGGCGGCCGGACGCTCGGGCTGTTCTCCTCGATGCGGGCCGCTCAGCTCGCGGCCGAGGAACTGCGCACGCGCATCCCCGAGTTCCCCATCCTGCTCCAGGGCGAGGAGACGCTGGGGGAGCTGATCAAGAACTTCGCCGCCGACCCGAAGACCTGTCTGTTCGGCACGCTGTCCCTGTGGCAGGGCGTCGACGTGCCAGGACCCAGCTGCCAGCTGGTCGTCATGGACAAGATCCCGTTCCCGCGCCCCGACGACCCGTTGATGAGCGCCCGCCAGAAGGCGGTCGAGGAGGCGGGGGGCAACGGTTTCATGGCCGTCGCCGCCACCCACGCCGCGCTGCTGATGGCCCAGGGTGCCGGCCGCCTCGTACGGGCGTCGGGGGACCGCGGGGTGGTCGCCGTACTGGACCAGCGGCTGGCGACGGCCCGCTACGGCAGTTACCTCAAGGCCTCGCTGCCCGACTTCTGGTACACGACGGACCGCAACCAGGTGCGCAGGTCACTGGCCGCGATCGACGAGGCCGCCCGCAAGGCGGAGGACGCGGCCGTCGAGGACAGCGAAGTTTCGTAGGCATGGGTTCGGGCCAGCCCCCCGAAGGGGGCGGGCCCGAAGCGCGCCGCCGCTGAGCGGCGGGGACAGCGCAGGGCCCCGGAACCGGCGCAGGTGGTCCCGGGGCCCGGTCTGAGGGGCGGGCGATGGAGCAGGGAGCCCGCCGCGGCGGGTCACACCCGCCGCAGCACCGCGACCACCTTGCCCAGGATGGTGGCCTCGTCGCCCGGAATCGGCTGGTACGCGCTGTTGTGCGGCAGCAGCCACACGTGGCCGTCCTCGCGCTTGAACCGCTTGACCGTGGCCTCGCCGTCGAGCATGGCGGCCACGATGTCGCCGTTCTCCGCCACCGGCTGGCGGCGGACCGTCACCCAGTCCCCGTCGCAGATGGCCGCCTCGATCATCGAGTCACCGACGACCTTCAGGACGAACAGCTCGCCGTCGCCGACCAGCTGCCGGGGGAGGGGGAAGACGTCCTCGACCGACTCCTCGGCGAGGATCGGACCGCCGGCGGCGATACGGCCCACGAGCGGCACGTACGACGCGGCGGGCTTGCCGGCGGTGTCCGTGGGCTGCACGGAGGACTGGTCGGAACCGCGGACCTCGTACGCCCGGGGGCGGTGCGGGTCGCGGCGCAGGAAGCCCTTGCGCTCCAGCGCCATCAGCTGGTGGGCGACGGACGACGTGCTGGACAGGCCGACCGCCTGACCGATCTCCCGCATCGACGGCGGGTATCCGCGCCGCTGCACGGAGTCCCTGATGACCTCGATCACCCGGCGCTGTCGGTCCGTGAGCCCGGAACTGTCCGCCCGGATGCCTGGAGGTCGGCCGGGCAGGGACCGCTTGGTCCCCTCAGGATTCATGGCTTCGTTCATCGCATGCACCGGCTCGAGTCGGCCCTGGGAGCGGTCCTGGGCGGTGATGGTGGCGCTGTCTGCGGTCGTGGTCACGTCGGCCCCTCTCGATGGTCTCCCTGCTGGACAACGGTAGTGGCTTTCGAAAGGTTGCGCCAAACACACGTTCGAGTGAAAAACCGGGATTTCACTGACGTGATCATGTGTCTGGGTGTAATGACCGACGTGGTGCCCGGCGGACAGAACGGCTGATTCCTGTACTCTTCACCGCCGGAGCGGCGACCGCACCGACGGCCGTGGGACCGCGGCCAGTCTGCCATCACGTGCCCCGCGGGCCGTGAACCGGCCCCTCCCGTGCGTCGCGCGCCGCGTCCCGCCCGGCCCGTCCCCCGGTACGCCCGCGTGGCACATGCCAGTACGGGTGCGACACGCGCGCCCCGTGTGGATTTACGTGCCTGGCACCACATGTAGTGGTTGGATTGCAACAGCAGCCCAGAAGTTGTGGTCCCCCGGGTCTTTCCGCCCCAGGGCATCGCCTATGCTGGGGGCTGCTTCGAGGGGCCCGAGAGGTCCCTGAGGTCTATGAGTCGTGCCGTGAAGGAGGGATGGAGCCATGCACTGCCCCTTCTGCAGGCACCCAGACAGCCGCGTCGTCGACAGTCGTACGACCGACGACGGCACGTCGATCCGCAGGCGCCGCCAGTGCCCCGACTGCTCCCGTCGTTTCACGACGGTGGAGACGTGCTCGCTGATGGTGGTCAAGCGGTCCGGGGTCACCGAGCCCTTCAGTCGCACCAAGGTCATCAACGGCGTGCGCAAGGCGTGCCAGGGACGGCCTGTCACCGAGGACGCGCTCGCCCAGCTCGGCCAGCGGGTCGAAGAGGCGGTGCGCGCCACCGGAAGCGCCGAACTGACCACCCACGACGTGGGGCTGGCCATACTCGGCCCGTTGCGGGAGCTCGACCTCGTCGCCTATCTGCGGTTCGCGTCCGTCTACCGGGCGTTCGACTCGCTGGAGGATTTCGAGGCCGCCATCGTGGAACTCAGGGAAGACGGGCAGCGCCCCGCCGCGGACGGTGACGACGCGGACGCGGAGCGCCGGACGACCGACCGCGGGTCCGGAGAGACCGCTCAGGTCCCCGAACCGGCGAACGCCGCCGACTGACCGGCGGGCCGGCCCGGACCAACCGTCCGGCCCCGGCCGACCGGCGGCGACCCAAGACCTGCTGCGGGGGACCGCGTTTCGCGGCTCGCGCAGTACCAGACACACAACGTGCCATAGGAAGAACGTGGCACTTCAGGGCGTTTTAGCCTGATACAGGGAGGCGGCATGACAGAGACGGCGAGCGGTCCGGCACGGAGTTCCCGCGCCAAGGGCACCAAGGCGAGCAAGGGACTGCGTGTCGAACGCATCCACACCACCCCCGGCGTGCACCCGTACGACGAGGTCGAGTGGGCTAGCCGTGACGTCGTCATGACCAACTGGCGCGACGGCTCGGTCAACTTCGAGCAGCGTGGCGTCGAGTTCCCCGACTTCTGGTCGGTGAACGCGGTCAACATCGTCACCAGCAAGTACTTCCGCGGCGCTGTGGGCACCCCGCAGCGAGAGGTGAGCCTCAAGCAGCTCATCGACCGGATCGTGAAGACGTACCGGAAGGCCGGCGAGGACTACAACTACTTCGCCTCCCCCGCCGACGCCGAGATCTTCGAGCACGAGCTGGCCCACGCCCTCCTGCACCAGATCTTCAGCTTCAACTCGCCGGTTTGGTTCAACGTCGGCACGCCGCAGCCCCAGCAGGTCTCCGCCTGCTTCATCCTGTCCGTCGACGACTCCATGGAGTCGATCCTCGACTGGTACAAGGAAGAGGGCATGATCTTCAAGGGCGGCTCCGGCGCCGGCCTGAACCTCTCCCGCATCCGCTCCTCCAAGGAGCTCCTCTCCTCCGGCGGCAACGCCTCGGGTCCCGTCTCCTTCATGCGCGGCGCCGACGCCTCCGCGGGAACCATCAAGTCGGGCGGCGCCACGCGCCGCGCGGCCAAGATGGTCATCCTCGACGTCGACCACCCCGACATCGAGGACTTCATCGAGACCAAGGTGAAGGAGGAGGAGAAGATCCGCGCCCTGCGCGACGCGGGCTTCGACATGGACCTGGGCGGCGACGACATCACGTCCGTCCAGTACCAGAACGCCAACAACTCGGTCCGGGTGAACGACACGTTCATGAAGGCCGTCGAGACGGGCGGCAAGTTCGGCCTCACCTCGCGCATGACCGGCGAGGTCATCGAGGAGGTCGACGCCAAGTCGCTCTTCCGCAAGATGGCCGAGGCCGCTTGGGCCTGCGCCGACCCGGGCATCCAGTACGACGACACGATCAACCACTGGCACACGTGCCCGGAGTCCGGCCGTATCAACGGCTCGAACCCGTGCAGCGAGTACATGCACCTGGACAACACGTCCTGCAACCTCGCCTCGCTGAACCTGATGAAGTTCCTCAAGGACGACAACAAGGGCCACCAGTCCTTCGACGTCGAGCGCTTCGCGAAGGTCGTCGAGCTGGTCATCACCGCGATGGACATCTCCATCTGCTTCGCCGACTTCCCGACCCAGAAGATCGGCGAGAACACCCGCGCCTTCCGTCAGCTGGGCATCGGCTACGCCAACCTCGGCGCCCTGCTCATGGCGACCGGCCACGCGTACGACTCCGACGGCGGCCGCGCCCTCGCCGGCGCCATCACCTCCCTGATGACGGGTACGTCGTACCGCCGCTCCGCCGAGCTCGCCGCGGTCGTCGGCCCGTACGACGGCTACGCCCGCAACGCGCAGCCGCACCAGCGCGTCATGAAGCAGCACTCCGACGCCAACGCCGTGGCCGTCCGCATGGACGACCTGGACACCCCGATCTGGGCCGCCGCCACGGAGGCCTGGCAGGACGTGCTCCGCCTCGGCGAGAAGAACGGCTTCCGCAACGCGCAGGCCTCGGTCATCGCCCCGACCGGCACCATCGGTCTCGCGATGTCCTGCGACACCACCGGCCTGGAGCCCGACCTCGCCCTGGTCAAGTTCAAGAAGCTGGTCGGCGGCGGCTCGATGCAGATCGTCAACGGCACCGTGCCGCAGGCCCTGCGCCGCCTGGGCTACCAGGAGGAGCAGATCGAGGCGATCGTCGCCCACATCGCCGAGAACGGCAACGTGATCGACGCCCCCGGTCTCAAGCAGGAGCACTACGAGGTCTTCGACTGCGCCATGGGCGAGCGTTCCATCTCCGCGATGGGCCACGTCCGCATGATGGCCGCGATCCAGCCGTGGATCTCCGGCGCGCTGTCCAAGACGGTCAACCTGCCGGAGACGGCGACCGTCGAGGACGTCGAGGAGGTCTACTTCGAGGCGTGGAAGATGGGCGTCAAGGCGCTCGCCATCTACCGCGACAACTGCAAGGTCGGCCAGCCCCTCTCCGCGAAGACCAAGGAGAAGGAGAAGGCGGAGGTCACCGCCACGGCCGAGGAGACGATCCGTACCGCGATCGAGAAGGTCGTCGAGTACCGCCCGGTCCGCAAGCGCCTCCCCAAGGGCCGGCCCGGCATCACCACCTCCTTCACGGTGGGCGGCGCCGAGGGCTACATGACCGCCAACTCCTACCCGGACGACGGTCTCGGCGAGGTCTTCCTGAAGATGTCCAAGCAGGGCTCGACGCTCGCGGGCATGATGGACGCCTTCTCCATCGCCGTCTCGGTGGGCCTGCAGTACGGCGTGCCGCTGGAGACGTACGTCTCGAAGTTCACCAACATGCGCTTCGAGCCGGCCGGCATGACGGACGACCCGGACGTGCGGATGGCGCAGTCGATCGTCGACTACATCTTCCGGCGCCTGGCGCTCGACTTCCTCCCCTTCGAGACGCGCTCCGCGCTCGGCATCCACTCCGCCGAGGAGCGCCAGCGTCACCTGGAGACCGGCTCGTACGAGCCGACCGACGAGGAGATGGACGTCGAGGGCCTCGCACAGTCCGCGCCCCGCGCGCAGGAACTGAAGGCCGTCGCCACGCCCAAGGCCGAGGTCGAGGCGGTCAAGCCCGCCCCGCAGCAGGCGCACACCAGCGCCGAGCTGGTGGAGATGCAGCTGGGCATCCAGGCGGACGCCCCGCTGTGCTTCTCCTGCGGCACGAAGATGCAGCGCGCCGGTTCCTGCTACATCTGCGAGGGCTGCGGCTCGACCAGCGGTTGCAGCTGAGACTGAACGCCCGCCGGGGCTGAGGCATCCGGCGTGAGTGGGGAGCCGGCAGGACGCCGGCTCCCCACTCGGCGTTTGCGGGGAGGGCCGCGTCGCGTCCGGCCCCCGCCCCCGGCTCAGCCGGCCTCGGGTGACGGTGACGGCGCCTCGGACGCCACCCGCTCGCGTGCCCGTTCGATGTCGTTGATGTGTGCCTCCGTCCACTCCCGGAGCACGGTGACCGGTTCCGCGAGGCTGCGGCCGAGCTCCGTCAGGTCGTACTCGACCCGCGGCGGGACGGTGGGGTACACCGTGCGGCGGACGAAGCCGTCGGCCTCCAGGCCGCGCAGCGTCCGGGTCAGCATCTTCTGCGAGACCCCCTCGATGCGGCGGCTCAACTCCGAGTAGCGCAGGGTCCCTTGAAGGAGAGCGTCCACGACCAGGATCGTCCACTTGCCGGAGATGTGGTCGAGGACCTGGCGGGTCGGGCACTTGGCGGAGTAGACGTCGGCCGGCAGTCCGGAGGATTCCACGACGGGCTTCATGCGGGGGAGAGTAACGCACTAAAAGGTGCCTACTTCCTGCTGGAGAGTCACTCTCCGATAGTGAGTGCCATGACGACTCACACCCTGTCCGTCGCGGACGCCATCCGCCTCCGCCGCACGATCCGCCACTACCGGCCCGACCCTGTACCGGAGACCGCGCTCGCCGCGCTCCTAACCCTGGCCGTCGAGGCGCCCACCAGCTGGAACCTTCAGGACCGCTCGATCGTCGTCGTCACCGGCGACGAGGGGCGGCAGGGGCTCGCCCGGGCCACCGGAGGGCAGCCGCAGCCCCGGGAAGCCCCCGTCGTGCTCGTCTTCGTCGCCGAGTCGCAGTCCTGGCGCGAGGACCACGGCGACGTCTACGCGCAGGCCCGCGCCAACGGTGCCTGGAGCGACGACTTCGCCGCCATGTTCTCCGCCGCGTCCACGGCCTTCCAGGAGGACCTCGACGAACGGGGACTGCTCAGGGAGTACGCGGTCAAGGACGCCGTGATCGCCGCCTCCTTCCTGATGCTCGCCGCGACGGAACTCGGCCTGGCCACCTCGCCGATGAACGGCTGGGACGAGGCGGAGGTGAAGAAGGTGATCGGGATCGACGGCCGCGACGACCTCGCCGTCGCCCTGCTGGTCTCGGTGGGCCACGCCGCGGAGACCCGGCCGCACCCCGGCCGGCGCGCCCCCGAGCGCAACGTCTTCCGCGAGCGCTACGGCGTGCCCCGGCGCGCCCCGCGAGCCGGGTGAGCGCTCGCCGGCGCTCGACGCGTGCCTTCTTCGCTCCGGACGGAACGCCAGGGGCGGCACGGCCTCGGCCGTACCGCCCCTGGCGTCACCACGCGTTCAGTGCATGCCGCGAAGCCGCCCTTGTGCGCGGCGGCCGGCTCACTCCTCCCGGCGGGCGCCCATGATCCTGGTGAAGGACGCCGGGTCCGTGTCGAAGCCGTCGATCCCGGGGTGGAAGGTCCACTCCCCGGACTCGTCGCGCACGAACTCCCCGACGGTCGCCGCCGTCGCCCGCGGCACCCCGCTGAAGTCGTCCTCGGCCAGGACCGTGTAGCCCTCCCGCATGCGCAGCCCGGGGTTGACCACGTCGGTGAACGTCTTGTGACCGGAACGCTGCTGTATGACGACGCCGACCACCACGCGCGCGTAGCGGGCGTCCAGCCGGTTCAGCTCCAGCGTCATGACCTCGTCCCAGCCGAAGCCCTTGCCGTTCTGGCTGTCCCGGTCGAGATAGATGGTGCCGTCGGGGGACCGGCTGTCGAAGTGCACGACGTAGTCGGGATTCCCGTACGGATCGTCCGCCAGGTACGTCGCGGCGACGACGTCGAGATCGGTGTCCGGCTTCCCGGCGGGACTCGGGTCCCACTTCACCGACACCTCGACCTTGCGGATGCCCTTGCTGAGACCGTTCACCGGATCTCCCCTCCCCGTAGCCACTGTCTGTCTGCCCCAACTGGGCGGATCTAAAGGACGGTTGCACATCGTGCCATGCGCGCCGGGGAGCCCGCTCGGGTGCACTCCGCCGGAGCGTGACCGGCGCCACGCCCGTGGCCTTACGATGGCGCGGTGCTGGTCAAGTGGATTCGCTGCACCGTGGTGGACCGCCGCGGTTTCGAGCGGGGGCAGCGGAAGTGGGCGGGGCTCCTGGGCGAGCCGGGTTTCCGGGGCCAGGGCGGGGGCTGGAGCCGGGGACGGCCGGGGGTGGCGCACATCTTCGCCTTCTGGGAGAGCCGCGCCTTCTACGACTCCTTCATGGCCCGTTCCCACGACCGTCTCGCGGCCGCGCAGTCGGGCACCTTCAAGGACGCCCAGGCCAAACTCTTCGACCACCGCTTCGACGTGAAGACCGGCTTCGAGCCGCGCTTCACCGACGCCGACCTGGTGCGGGTCGCCCACTGCCGGGTCCACGAGGAGCGCGCCGAGCACTTCGCCCTCATGCAGGAGAAGGTGTGGAACCCCGCGATGGCGGGTTCGCCCGGCATGATCCGCGGACTCTTCGGTGAGGCACCCGGCCAGGAGTTCCTGATCCTGTCCATGTGGCAGTCGGCGGCGGAACACGGCAAGTACCGCACCGAGCGGGTCGAGCGCCTCGCCGTGCGCGCCCAGACGGAGGCGGACGTCGCCGCCCTCGCCGGCGACATAGTCCAGCTGGAACCCTCCTGGATCGTCTGAGATCCGGGGGCGCGCCCGGGCGCACATCGCGTCCGAGGTCGCTCCCACGAGGCCGAATTGTGTGATCTACGCCGTATGGAGCCCGTACGAGTGCTCGATCGGGCGTCACTCGATCTAGGGTTTCGGCATGGCTCGACCACGGCGCATCGTTCTTGTCCGGCACGGCGAATCGGCGGGCAACGCCGATGACACCGTGTACGAACGCGAGCCCGACCACGCCCTGGCGCTCACCGAGACCGGCTGGCGGCAGGCGGAGGAACGAGGCAAACAGCTCCGGGAACTCTTCGGCCAGGAGCGCGTAAGCGTTTACGTGTCCCCGTACCGACGCACCCATCAGACGTTCCGGGCCTTCCACCTCGACCCCGAACTGGTGCGCGTGCGTGAGGAGCCCCGGCTGCGCGAGCAGGACTGGGGCAACTGGCAGGACCGCGACGACGTACGCCTGCAGAAGGCGTACCGGGACGCCTACGGCCACTTCTTCTACCGCTTCGCCCAGGGCGAGTCCGGCGCCGACGTGTACGACCGGGTCGGCAACTTCCTGGAGAGCCTCTACCGCAGCTTCGAGGCCCCCGACCACCCGCCGAACGTGCTCCTGGTGACGCACGGACTGGCCATGCGGCTGTTCTGCATGCGCTGGTTCCACTGGACCGTCGCGGAGTTCGAGTCGCTGGCGAACCCGGGGAACGCGGAGATGCGCATGCTCGTTCTCGGGGACGACGGCAAGTACACACTTGACCGGCCTTTCGAACGCTGGCGTGATCCGGAACCGTACGGAGTCACCGGATAGAGTGGCAGGGCGATGACCGCTGACTCCTCTCCCGACGGGCGCCTGAGCCGCGCCCTGTCCAGCCTGCGCGGACTCGCCGTGGGAGACGCCCTGGGCTCGCAGTTCTTCCTGCCCGTGAACTACCCGCTCCTCAAGCGCCGCGAGCTGCCCGGCGGTCCGTGGCGGTGGACCGACGACACCGCGATGGCCTCCTCGGTCGTGGCCGTACTGGCCGCGCACCACCGGATCGACCAGGACCGGCTCGCCCTCTCCTTCGCCGAGCACCACGACATCGACCGCGATTACGGCCCCGCGGTCGACCGGCTGCTGCGGCAGATCCGGGACGGCGGCGACTGGCGTGAGCTGTCCTCCGCGCTCTTCAAGGGCCAGGGCTCCTGGGGGAACGGCGCCGCCATGCGGATCGCCCCGCTCGGCGCCTGGTACGCGGACGACCCCGAGCAGGCCACCCATCAGGCCGAGATCTCCGCCTACCCCACGCACCAGCACCGCGAGGCCGTCGTCGGCGCCATGGCCGTCGCCGCGGCGGCCGCCCTGGCGGCCGACCCGGCAGGCCCTCCCGGACCCGAGGCGCTGCTCGACGGCGTCATCGCGCTCGTGCCGCGCAGCGCCGTCGGCGCGGGGCTGCGGCGCGCCCGGGACATGCTCGACTACGGCGACACCGCCACGGTCGCCGCGGTGCTCGGCTGTGGACGGCGGACCACGGCCCACGACACGGTGCCGTTCGCCCTCTGGTCGGCGGCACGGGCCCTCGGCGACTACGAGGAGGCCTTCTGGGCGACCGCCCAGGTGGGCGGCGACATGGACACGACCTGCGCCATCGTGGGCGGCGTGGTCGCCTCCGCCGAGGCCGGCGCCCCACCGAGCACCTGGCTGGAGCGAACGGAACCGCTGCCGGAGTGGGTGGCCGTTCCGGCGTGACCGGGACGGGGGTGTTCGTCACCTGGCTGCGAGGGTGAGAGGTTCTGCGCCTGACTACGGGGGCCGGTGTCTCGACCTGGCTCCCATGGTGGGTTGTCCTCGACCACCTGGCCCCAGGGGTGGGTTGTGCTTCCCCTCCTCCGGGGGTGGGGGTTCTCGACCTGGCTCCGGAACGGGTGCGTGTTCTCCCCGTGGCTCCGAGGTCGCGGTGTTCTCCGCCCGGCTCCGGGGGTGACCTGGCTCCCGGGTGGGGTGTTCGCCACCCGGGGTCGCGGGTCGGGTGTTCTCCGCCTGGCTCCAGTGCGGCTCGCTCGTCCGGTCCGGATAAACGGCTGATTTCCCACCACACGCCACACCGGCCCCGTCTGTCACAGGCTTGCTACAGCACGCCCTCACCCGGCCGGTAGTCGTCGCCCGTGGATAACCTTGCCGCCACGCCGCCTGTTGATCTTGCCGGGCGAGCGCCGACGAGACACCGGTCACCAGCCCCTTCCGCCGCTCCGGCGCGTTCGTGGGCTGCGGAGGGGCCGGCTGGGAGGGGGTCCCGTGTCCGATACACCGTCCACGTCCGAGCCAGGAGATCCGGAGCCGAAGGAGCTGACGGGGGGTGCCGCTCTGGTCAAGAGCGCCGAGCCCGACGACGCCGTCCCGGAGAGCGACGCGGCCGAGGAGCAGGGCGCCGACGAGGACGACTGGGCCGCCCCGGCACCGAGTCCCGTGTCCTGGCTCGCCGATCTCCGCGTCGCCACGCCCGCCCCGATCCGTACGGACACCCTGTGGGCCGTGCTCGCCACCGGCCTGCTGAGCATGCTGCTCCTGGGTGACGGCGTGGGACTGAACCTGCTTCTCGTCGCGGTCCCGGCCGCGCTCGCCGGCTACTTCGCCGCCCGGGCCGCGGGGCGCCGCACACGCGCGTGGACCCTCGCCTGGGGCATCGGCGGACTGGCCCTGCTGGCGGTGCCGGCGCTGCGCGACGCCGACTGGCCGTCCTTCCTGGCCGTCGTCGCCGCGGTCGCGCTGGGCTCCCTCGCCCTGAACGGCGGCCGCGGCTGGCTCGCCGTTCTGCTGAGCCCGCTGGGGATGTTCAACTCCGTCGTCACCGGTCCCGTCTGGGGCTGGCAGGGCCTGCGCGAGCGGGTGGGCGGCGCCCGGGGACGCGTCGGTCCGGTGCTGCGCGCCCTCGTGGTGACCGCCGTCCTGCTGCTCGTCTTCGGCGCGCTCTTCGCCGGCGCCGACGCCGCGTTCGCCGACCTGCTCGGCAGCCTGCTCCCGGACGCCTCCGTGTCCGGCGGTCCCTGGCACCTCCTGCTGCTCGTCTTCGGACTGGTCCTCGGACTCGCCGCCGCGCACACGGCGGCCGCGCCCGTCCACTGGGACCGCGCCGAGATACCCGAGGGCCGTGCCCGCGGCCGCTTCGAGTGGGCGCTCCCGCTGATCGTGCTCGTGGTCCTCTTCGCGGCCTTCAACGCCGTCCAGCTCGCCGTCCTCTTCGGCGGCTACGACGCCGTGCTGGAGCAGACGGGCCAGACCTACGCCGAGTACGCGCGCCAGGGCTTCTGGCAGCTGCTGATGGCCACCGTCCTGACCCTGCTCGTCATCGTCCTGGCGCTGCGCTGGGCACCGCGCGACGGAACCGGCGACCGGACGCTGGTGCGCGGCGTGCTGGGAACTCTGTGCGCGCTGGCGCTCGTTGTCGTGGCGTCCGCGGTGCGGCGCATGGACATGTACGTGGAGGCGTACGGGCTGACGCGGCTGCGGGTGTCGGTCGTGGCGGTGGAGCTCTGGCTCGGCCTCGTCATCGTGCTCATCATGGCGGCCGGTGTCTGGGGAGCCCGCTGGCTGCCCCGCGTCGTCGCCGCCTCCGCCGCCGCCGGAGTGCTCGCCTTCGGCCTGATGTCGCCGGACGCGCTGATCGCCGAGCGCAACGTCCAGCGGTACGAGGACACCGGCAAGATCGACGTCGAGTACGCGCGCAGCCTCTCCGCCGACGCCGTACCGGCGCTCGACCGGCTGGAGGAACCGCTGCGCAGCTGTGTGCTCCAGTCCGTCGCCGAGGACCTTTCGGAGGGCGACGAGCCCTGGTACGCCACCAGTTGGGGCGAGTCCCGTGCCCGGGACATCATCGCCGAGCGACCCCTGTCGGTAGCCGCGGACTGGTCCGTGTGCAGCCGCCTGAGCGAGCAGATGCTGTACCGCTAGCGCACGGGGGCGTGCGAGATCCATGGGCAGGCCGGTACCGGTGAAGGCTTGGCACCGTGAAGGCCGAGCCAGCGTGAAAGCCTGGACCGCGGAGGCCGACACCGTGAAGGCATGTACCGCGAAGCCGGGATTGTGAAGCCCGGCACCGCGAAGGCCGACCACGGAGGCCGGGACCGCGAAGGCCGGGCCGACGTCCTTGCCGTCGGACTCCCGGGCGCGGCCCGGCCTTCGCGGTACCCGGGTCAGCCCGCGGCGGGTCCCGCCGTACCGGCGAGCGCGTCCAGGTCGCTCTTGCGGACCTTGATCACCAGCGTGGCGACGATCAGGGCGAGCACGGCCATGGCAGCTGCCGGGACGAAAGCCCCGGAGATGCCCTCCGCGAGCACCTCGTGACCCCAGGGAGCGGGCAGCTGGTGGGTCTTGGCGAACTCGGCCTTCTGCTCGGGCGAGGCGTCGGCGAGGAAGCTCGGCAGTTGCTTCTCCGCCTCGTCACGGCTGGCCGAACCGAAGACCGTGGTGAGGATGGAGAGACCGAGCGAACCGCCCACCTGCTGCGTGGCGTTGAGCAGCCCCGAGGCCGCGCCGGCCTCGTGCGAGGAGACGCCGGAGACCGCGGTGAGCGTCAGCGTCACGAAGTTCAGCCCCATGCCGAAGCCGAAGAGCAGCATCGGGCCGAGGATTCCGCCGGCGTAGGAGCTGTCCGGGCTGATGAAGGTCAGCCAGCCGAGCCCGAGCGCGACGAGCGACGAGCCCACGACCATGAACGGCTTGGGGCCGAGCACGGGCAGGAACCGCTGCGACAGTCCGGCGCCCGTGACGATCGCGACGGTCACCGGGAGGAAGGCCACTCCGGCCGAGATCGGGCTGTAGCTCAGCACGTTCTGCACGAAGAGGACGATGTAGAAGAACATGCCGAACATGGCGGCGGCCAGGCTGAGCATGATCACGTACGTGCCGGAGCGGTTGCGGTCGGCGAACATCCTGAGCGGAGTGATCGGCTCCTTGGCCCGCATCTCGACGAGCCCGAAGAGCAGCAGCAGGACCACCGCCGCGCCGAAGGAACCGAGGGTGAGGCTGTCCCGCCAGCCCTCCTCCGCGGCCCGGATGAAGCCGTAGACCAGGGATGCCATGCCGAGCGTCGAGGTGAGCGCTCCCGCGATGTCGAAACGGCCCGGGTGGCGTTCGGACTCGCTGATGTACATCGGGGCGAGCACCGCGATCAGGAGCCCGATGGGCACGTTCACGAAGAGCACCCAGCGCCAGTCGAGCCACTCCGTGAGCATGCCGCCCGCGAGGAGGCCGACAGCGCCGCCGCCCGCGGAGACCGCGGCGAAGACACCGAAGGCCCGGTTCCGCTCCGGACCCTCCGGGAAGGTGGTGGTGATCAGCGCCAGCGAGGTCGGCGACGCGATCGCGCCACCCACGCCCTGGAGGGCGCGCGCGGCCATCAGCTGCCAGGGTTCCTGGGCCAGACCGCCCAGCAGCGAGGCCGCCGTGAACAGCAGGATGCCGGTCATGAAGACCCGCCGCCGCCCGAGGATGTCACCGGCCCGCCCGCCGAGGAGCAGCAGGCCGCCGAAGGTGAGGGTGTAGGCGCTGACCACCCAGGTCAGGTCGGTGGTGCTGAATTCGAGCGCGTTCTGAATGTGCGGGAGCGCGATGTTCACAATCGTCGCGTCGAGGACCACCATGAGCTGGCAGGCCGCGATGACCGCGAGTGCTATGCCGGGATGTCCTTCCCGGCGGGCCGCCCCGGGCTTCTGTTTGGGAATCAACTGAGAGGTCGTCACTATGGGTCCCCCACAAGTACGTTAGTGAACGCTCGCGTTCACTGGCGCGTCAACGGTAGTGACTCCCCAACAGTGAACGCAAGCGTTCACTGAAGTCGCCACCGCTTTTCGTGTCGTGCTTGCTCGTCCCCACCGGAATCCCCAATTCCGCATGCTTGACGGAGAGACTCAGATGGATACTTCGCGCTGGACGGCCGCCCCCGCTCAGGCGGCCTCCCCGCGTCGCCGCGGCGCCGTACTCGAACGGGCGATCCTCGAAGCCGCCCTGGAGCAGCTCGGCACGGTCGGCTGGAACGGCCTCACCATGGAGGGGGTCGCCGCGGGCGCCCAGACCGGGAAGGCGGCGGTCTATCGCCGGTGGCCCTCCAAGGAGGACCTCGTCGTGGACGCCCTGCAGGCCGGGCTGCCGCGGCTGAGGGAGGCGCCCGACCTCGGCAGCGTCCGCGCGGATCTCCTCGAACTCTGCCGGCGCGTGCGCGAGGCCATGTACTCGCGCCCCGGGCTCGCCCTGCGTTCCGTCCTTCACGAATGCGACGCGGCCCAGGCCGAACGCTTCCACGGAGTCATCCTCGGCGGGGTCGTCGAGCCGACCATGCAACTGCTCCGGGAGGTCATCCACCGCGGGATCGGCCGTGGTGACGTGCGCCCCGACGCCGCGAACGCGTACGTGTTCGACGCCATCCCGGCGATGATGATGTACCGCTCGAAGGTGTGCGCCAGCGAATGGAGCGAGACGGACCTCGCCGAGATGATCGACCACCTGATGATGCCGCTGCTGCGCCCGGACCCCGTCTGACCAAGCGGTTTCCCGCGGCGGCCGAGGGCCCGGGGCCGTCCGGGCAAACCTGGGTGTCGCCGCGGCTCCCGGGCGGCGTACGCTAAGGGCGCCATGCCGTACGAACCTCCCACCCACACTGTCGAGCGCTCCCTCCGCGCCACGACCGGAGCGAAGGTCATTGCCGGTGTCGACGAGGTGGGGCGGGGTGCTTGGGCCGGTCCCGTCACCGTCTGTGCCGCGATCACCGGACTGCGCCGACCGCCCGAAGGCCTCACCGACTCCAAGCTCCTCACCGTCAAGCGCCGCACCGTGCTCGCGGAGGAACTGCGGACCTGGGTGACGTCGTACGCCCTCGGGCACGCCTCCCCGGAGGAGATCGACGGCATGGGCATGACCGCCGCCCTGCGACTCGCGGCGGTACGCGCCCTGGAGACCCTTCCGGTGCGCCCCGACGCCGTCATCCTCGACGGCAAGCACGACTACCTCGGCTCCCCCTGGCGCGTCCGCACCGTGATCAAGGGCGACCAGTCCTGCGTGGCGGTCGCCGCCGCCTCGGTGATCGCCAAGGTGCAGCGCGACAAAATGATGGCCGAACTGGGTATCGACCATGCAGACTTCGGTTTTGCGGCCAACGCCGGGTATCCGTCCCCGGTGCACAAGGCCGCACTGGCGGAGCGGGGCCCCACCCCGTACCACCGGCTGACGTGGGCGTATCTTGATGCGCTGCCCCAGTGGCGGCACCTCAAGAAGGTCCGCGCCTGGGCGGACGGAAACCTTCCGCAGATCGAGGGCCAGCTCGGCTTCGATTTCTGACGGTCCCGTTCGCACTTGTGTGCCACCCGCCGAGGCGTGTCGCACCGGCGTTTGATAGATATCAGCTCATGCCTCTCCTTCCCGAGGAGCCTCAGATTCACGAGAGTGCCCAGGGTCCCCGCGCCACGTCGGCCAGTGGCCGCACCGCGCCGACCCCCCGCCCCGTACCCGGCCCCCGTCCCGCGGCTCCGCCGCGTCCCGGCCGTCCGGGTCCTGTCCGGCCCATGCCGGTCCAACGCACGTCCCGCGAACCGGCCGTGACCAAGCCCGGGCCCCCGGCCCCGGCGGCCGCCAAGGCCGGTTCCACCCCGCAGGTCCAGTTGATCCCGGCCTCGGCCGAGGGTGCGCTGGACGCCGCGGAAGAAGCCGTCGACCTGCTGCTCGAAGCGGGCCGCGCCCCGGGTGAGGTGCTGGTGATCACCACCGGCGACCCGCACCCGTGGGCCGCGCACGAACTGTCCTTCGGCGAGACCGCCTACTGGGGTCTGCACGACGCCGGGGACGACGTCTTCTACGCCGGCGCGTCCGTCGCGGGCCGGGCCTCCTCCCGACCCGTCGTCGTGGTCGCCGTCAACGGCGGATCCGCCGCCGCGGTCGCCTCCGCCCTGCCGCTGGCCCTTGGCCGGGCCGGTGCCCTGCTGATCGTCTGCGGTGACCCGCAGCAGATCAACTCGGTGCTGGGCGCGGGAGTCTGAGCCGGTTCCGGACGTCGTCCGGAACCGTTTCGGCGTCCGCTCCCGACAGTGTCGGGCGCGGAACGAGCCCGGGCAGTCGCCGTCGGGGGTGCCGCATCGCGGCACCTGCACGGTGGCGCCTGCATCGCGGCACCTGCACGGTGGCGCCTGACGGCGGCGCTGCATCGCGGCGCCTGCACGGTGGGCGTTCCCTCGTACCTCGGAGCCGAAGCCGGATGTCGAGGTCGAAGCAGGGCGGGCGCTTCAGCGTGCCTGTCACCTTGTCCTGTCCTGGTGACCTCGACCGGTGGGTCGTAGGTGCTGTTGTGCATACCAATGGATGCGGGTGACCGTTGGTGTGGGCCGGCGGGGGGCGGCGACACCGACTGTGTCGCCGTACATCCGCCGGACGTCGGCCAGTTGGCCACCGCACGTCCGCACTCCCGCACGTCCGCTGCCGGGACGTCCGCTGCCGTCACGCCGGGGCCCCGTGAGAGGCAACCCGGCACCACGAGCGGTGGGGCCGCCGGCGTCTCAGGTGCCGTGTGTTCCCGGCGCTCGCGACTCCGTCATCACCGCCGCGCTGTCGGGCCGTGTCGTGACGGGTCCTGGCGGCGACGAACGCCTCTGCTCCCGACGCGTGGACTTGGCGTTTTCGGTCGTCCTCAGCGGGCGGCGGCCCGCCGCAGCAGTTCCGACGCGGCACCCCCGGTGCGCGGCGCCGGGAGTGGCGCGTCGGCCGTGGCGAAGGGCTCCGGCGCCGAGTCGACGCTGGGCCGGCGCCCTCCGCGACCCTCACCTAGAACCTGCCAGCCGTCACGCGTCAGGGTGATGTACGCCCCGCAGCGCAGGCCGTGCAACGTGCAGGCGTCCCGCAGTCCCCACATCCACGCCCCGTCCTCCTCCGTCCACCGGGCGTCACCGTCACGGCAGTAGAGCAGCACGGCCGTACGGACCGGAGTACGGCGGCGCAGGTCGTGCGGGATCACCCGGCGCAGCTGCGCGAGCAGCACGTTGCGGAACATCCACCCGTCGGCCGGTGCCGGCCGCCGCGTGAACGAGGCGCTCGCACTCAGCCGTTCGTCCGGGTCGAGGACGGCCACGATCACGGTCGCGGGCCCGGGGCGGTGCCGGGAGTGCAGCCCGCTGACGACCTCGCGGGGGTCACGCAGCAGGGGGATTCCCGCGGCGGCCCACTCGGCCGGCTCGAGCATCCTGGTCAGTGGATTGGCGGAAGCGGCGGACAGGTCGGCAGACGTCGACATGGATGCCGCCGAGGACGGAGCGAATCCGAAGGTCACGGTCCTCCCTTCGGCTACGCGCCCACACTTCGGGCGAGGGTCGGACTTGGGGGAGCGCGCACCGCAACAGAGCCCTACCGGACCACGGACGAGCCGTGCGGGGAGCGGAGTTCAATTCTTCCTGTCGAACTTGGTTGCGGCAACGAGCAATTGGGGCCACGGGCGGTTTTGCGGCGAAAGGCCGTCTATATCCCTGCCCACTGTTCCCGTCGACGACGCATGGGGTCACGCTTGCACGGCGAGGACCAGCGGCAACACCCCCTGTGCACCGGCTCGTCGAAGAAGTCGTGCGGCCACCGCCAGCGTCCAGCCGGTCTCCATGGCGTCGTCCACGAGCAACACGGGCCCGTCGGCCTCCTTGAGTACGGCCGCCAGCTCCGGCGGCACGGTCAGCGCGCCGTCGAGCGCCTTCAGCCGCTGGGCACTGTTGCTTCGCGAAGCCGGTGAGATCTCACCCGTGTACTCGACGGACCCGAGCAGCGGCAGCCGGCCGATCTCCGCGATCCGCGCGCCGAGCGACTGGATCAGCTGCGGACGTGATCGCGAGGCCATGGTGACGACACCGGCCGGGCGCGGCTGCGCGTCCGGCTGCCCCGAGGCCCAGCCTCCGGGTCCCTTCGCCCAGTCGGCCAGCACGCCCACCACCGCCTGGGCGACGTCGTCGGGCACCGGTCCGTCCGGGGCCTGGGGTGCGAGCATCGGCCGCAGCCTGTTGCCCCAGCCGATGTCCGAGAGCCTGCCGAGCGCCCGCCCGGGAGACAACTGCTCCCCGGCCGGAATGCGCCCCTTCAGGTCGACGCCGACCGCGGGAAGACCGGTGGGCCACATCTTCCGGGGCTCGACCTCGACACCCGCGCGTCCCAGCTCCCCGCGTGCCGCCTCCAGCGAGGTGGAAGAGACCGAGTCCGTGAACCGCGGCCCCGCGCAGTTGTCGCACCGCCCGCAGGGTGCGGCGGCCTCGTCGTCCAGCTGCCGGCGCAGGAACTCCATCCGGCAGTCCGTGGTCGTCACGTAGTCGCGCATGGCCTGCTGCTCGGCGGCCCGCTGCTTCGCGACCCAGGCATAACGCTCCGCGTCGTACGTCCACGGGACTCCCGTGGAGATCCAGCCGCCCTGGACCCGCCGCACCGCACCGTCCACGTCCAGGACCTTGAGCATCGTCTCCAGCCGGGAACGCCTCAGCTCCACGAGCGGTTCGAGAGCGGGCAGCGACAGCGGTCGGCCGGCCCCGGCGAGCACGTCGAGGGTCCGGCGGACCTGCTCCTCGGGCGGGAAGGCGATCGACGCGAAGTACTGCCAGATCGCCTGGTCCTCCTTGCCCGGCAGGAGCAGCACCTCCGCGTGCTCCACACCTCGGCCCGCACGCCCCACCTGCTGGTAGTAGGCGATCGGGGACGAGGGCGACCCGAGGTGCACCACGAAGCCGAGGTCGGGCTTGTCGAACCCCATGCCCAGCGCGGAGGTGGCGACCAGGGCCTTCACCCGGTTGGCGAGCAGGTCCTCCTCGGCCTGCTGCCGGTCAGCGTTCTCCGTCTTGCCCGTGTACGACGTCACCGTGTGCCCGCACTGGCGCAGGAACGCGGTGACCTCCTCGGCGGCGGCCACGGTGAGCGTGTAGATGATGCCCGACCCGGGCAGGTCGCCGAGGTGCTCGGCCAGCCAGCCCATGCGGGTGGCCGCGTCCGGCAGTTGCAGCACCCCGAGACTGAGGCTCTCCCGGTCCAGCGGTCCGCGCAGGACGAGCGCGTCCGTGCCGCCGCCCGTGCCGAGCTGCTCGGCCACGTCGGCCGTCACGCGCGCGTTGGCGGTCGCCGTGGTGGCGAGTACGGGAACGCCGGGCGGGAGGTCGGCGAGCATCGTTCGCAGTCGGCGGTAGTCGGGCCGGAAGTCGTGGCCCCAGTCGGAGATGCAGTGCGCCTCGTCCACCACGAGCAGACCGGTCGCGGCGGCCAGCTTGGGGAGGACCTGGTCGCGGAAGTCCGGGTTGTTGAGCCGCTCCGGGCTGACCAGGAGCACGTCGACCTCACTCGCGGCCACCTCGTCCTGGATGGTGTCCCACTCCTCCGGGTTGGACGAGTTGATCGTGCGGGCCCGGATGCCGGCTCGGGCGGCCGCCTCCACCTGGTTGCGCATGAGCGCGAGGAGCGGGGACACGATGACCGTGGGTCCGGCGCCCCGCTCCCGCAGCAGGGCCGTCGCGACGAAGTACACCGCGGACTTGCCCCAGCCGGTGCGCTGTACGACCAGGGCTCTGCGCTTGTCGGCGACCAGGGCCTCGATGGCGCGCCACTGGTCCTCGCGCAGCCGGGCCTCGCCCGCCGGCGCACCGACCAGCCGGGCGAGTACGGCATCGGCCGCGGTGCGCAGGTCTTCGTCGGCCCTCGGGCGCTGGTCTTCGTTGCTCATGGCTCCATGCAACCCGATGGGTCGGACAAAGCGCGAACGAGCGGCTCGACCTGTGGACAAGTCCTGTCGTGCCCACGCCCATGGTTATCCACAGGCTCCAGCGAGTTTTTCCGTTTCGCGGGATGGTCACGGCATGACGAATCACAGCGAAACGACCGGCACCTCCGGCGAGGGCGACATCACCACGCGGGCGGAGCAGGAGGACGCGCGATGGGCGGACTATCCGCAATCGCCCTTTGGTGCGGGCGAGCACGAGGCGGGGGAGGAGCCGGTGAGGGAGCGGCCGATCGGGGAGGAGCCGATGGCGGAGCGGCCGACTGGGGAGGAGCCGGTAAGGACGTGGCCGACAGAGGAGGAGCCGGCGGGGGAGCCGCCGACCGGGGTGGCATCGACGGCGGCGCAGCAGGATCCCGGCTCGGAGCCGGACGAGTCGGAGCCGGACGGGTCCGGCGCGGCCCGGTGCGACTTCTCGACAGCTCTGGCTCTGGAATCGGGGTTCAGTGATCCGGGGTCCGACGACCGTGGACGGAGTCCGGGCTGCGAGGTGTCGGCTGGGCGCGGGAGCCCTGTCGAGCCGCTCACCTTCGTCGGGCACGGCACGGTCCCGGACCTCTCCGGTCAGCAGCAGGTCACGCTCCGGACGCCCGCGGAGCTGGCCGACGCGCTGCCCTACCTTCTGGGCTACCGACCCGAGGACAGCATCGTGCTGGTGGCCCTCCACGACCGTGAGCAGCGCGGCCGCTTCGGAGGCAGGGCGCGACTGGGAATCCCCGCTCAGACGGACGACTGGTCCTCGGCGGCGGGCCAGTTGGCGCGGGGACTGGTGCTCGGGAGCGAGCGCAGGGGCGCCCGGCCGGAGGCCATGGTCGCCTACCTCTGTCAGGAGCCGCGGATCGGGGAGTCCGGGCGGGACGTCATGGAACGGTTGCGTCCTCTGGCGCAGCTGCTCCGCACGGCCTGCGGGACCTTCGACGTCCCGGTGGTCGAGGCGCTGTGCATCGCGGACGGCCGCTTCTGGTCCTACTGCTGTCCGAGCGAGGACTGCTGTCCGCCGCACGGTGAGCCGATGGGACTCCCGGGCACGTCCGTCCTCGCTGCCGCCGCGACCTATGCCGGACTCCAAGTACGGGGCAGCCTGCGCGAGTTCAGGGCCCGGCTCGTTGCATGGGAGACGGCGGCTGCGCTGGACCAGGAAGCCGCTCTGGACGCCGCGAGCATGTCCCTGGTCCCCCGGATCCTCGACGCCGGCAGCCGCACGGAGGTCGCGGAGGAGACCCTCGACCTGGCCCGCAAGGCCATGGGGCGTATCGCCGGCACCCGTCCGGTGTCCGGCACGCTCGAGTCGGACCGACGCGACGACGAACTCCTCGGGCACGACGAAGCCGCCGCCCTCATTCTCGGCCTCCAGGACCGCACGACCCGCGACCGGGCCGCCGAGTGGATGGAAGGCGAGGAAGCGGACCCTGCTCTGCGTCTCTGGCGCGCACTGGCCCGGCGCTGCGTCGGCCCGTACGCCGAGCACGCGGCGGCGCCTCTCACGCTCGCGGGATGGGTCGCGTGGTCGTCCGGCGACGAGCTGGAGGCCCGCGAAGCCCTGGCCATGGCCATCGGGGTCGACCCCGACTACCTGTTCGCCCGCCTTCTGCACCAGGCCTGCAACGAAGGCCTGGACCCGGAGTCGGTCCGCCGGTGCCTGCGATCGGAGCGAAGTGGTCGCTCGGCGGACTCCGCAGGCCCGGCCCCAGTGACCCCGTTGTCCCCATCGGCCCCTTCGAACCGCTCCGACGGCCCGGGCTCCTCCGGTGCGACTGAGCTGTCGCCGTGCGCCCCTGGGCCCGGTGAGGAGGTGCAGTCGTCGCCCTCGCGTCGGCGGCGTCGCCGGGTACGCACGGCGGAGGACGGCGCGATGCATCCGAGTCGCCGTGCGTCCAGGGTCGCCGCCGCTCGACGTCGTCGCGCTGCCGAGAGCCCCGCGTCGGAAGGCGGCAGCGCGTCCCTCGCCGCCGGCGGCCCCAGGATTCATCCCCAGCTCCGCCGCCGGACCACTGGCCCGGGAACCGGGGAGAACAGGTGAGGTCCGAGCCCGGGACGGGGAGGCACGGAGTCTCGACCCGTTTGTCGGCTTGGCTGGGCCACCGGCTGAAGTGCCGCTGGCGCCCTGCCGCGCCACCTGCGCCCGGCGGCGTTTCGCCCCGCTTGCTGGGTGGGATCAGCCCTCTGCTGAAGCGCCGGTGGTGCCCCGTCTCGCCGCCCGCACCCGGTGGAGTTTCGCCCCGCCTTGTGGGTTGGCTCGGCGACGGGCCGGGGTGCCGCTGGTGCCCCGCCCCGCGACCTGCACCTCGTGGAGTCTCGCCCCTCCTCCTCAGCTGGCTCGGTCACCGGCTGAAGCGCCGCTGGCCCCCCGCCTCGCCGCCCGCACCCGGCGGAGTTTCGCCCCGCTTGCCGGGTGGGATCAGCCCTCTGCTGAAGCGCCGGTGGTGCCCCGTCTCGCCGCCCGCACCCGGTGGAGTCTCGACCCGCTGGCTGGGTTGGCTCGGCCCCCGGCTGAAGCGCCCCTCGGGCCCCACCTCCCCACCTGCACCGGGCCGCCGCCATCCGGTCGGCTTCTCCCTCCGGGGGCGTGACCCCCGGGAGGGCCGCTCCGTTCACCTGAGTGGCGGATCTCGTGGCCGTGCCGCGCCGCCGCACAGCCCACGGTCATCCGGAGCCCGCCACCCGGCACCGAGCGTGCCCCAGGCGTACCGAGCGCAGGAGAAGCCGCCCCATGCCGCTGTCAACCCCGTCCTCCACCCCCGACGGCGACCGACCGCCTCCTCATCCGTCCACCCGTCCCTCCACACGCGCGGGGGTCCCACCGCCCGCGTCCGAGGACACGGGCAGGTCAGCGGCACGGCGAACCGCCGAAGCCGACTTGTCGACTCGGCAGCAGGGAGCGACGGATCCCTCGACGAGGCCCCCCGGCACGACCGGCCCGGTCGCTTCGAGAGCACCGCTGCCCACCCCGCGCAAGGCCCTGGAGCTGCCGCCCGCGCACACCGCGCTGGTCTGCGTAGCACTACCGGGGCTGGCCATCTCCACAGATCAGGGGCAGTTGACGGGTCGGGGACTGGACGGGTTCTACCGGGCGGGCCGGCGGCTGCTCTCCCGTTGCCAGGTCCGGGTGGCGGGCAGGGAACCGCTCGCCGTGCAGGCCCGGACCACCGCCGCCGACCGAGCCCGGTTCGTGGGGACGCTGCGAGCCTCTCCCGACGGCGGGCCGGACCCGGACGTGGTCGTGGAGCGCATCAGGAGCGCCGACGGCACGGAGCGGATCTCCTTGCACAGCTCGGCCCGCCGCCCCTTGCGCCTACCGGTCGAGGTGGCCCTCGGTACGGATCTCGCGGAGCTCGGTGCGATCGCCTCCGGCGGGGCGGGACCGGAGCTGCCCGCCAGTGTCCACGCCTCCGGCCTGCGCTGGACGGCACCGGGTGGCCGCTCGGCGACGGTGACGGCCGAGCCGCCGCCCACCGACGCGCTCGCTACCGCAGGGCTGCTGCGCTGGGAGGTGGAGCTGCCGCCCGGCGGCACGCTGACCCTGGAGCTGCGCGTACGGCTGGACGGGGCGGGACCCGGCAGAGTGGTGGGGCGGGGCGCGCCGAGCCCGCTGGCCAGGGCCGGAGCCACCGGCGAGGACGCCCGGGCGCAGGCACTGCTCAACACCTGCGTCGAGGACCTGGAGGCACTGCTGCTGCGCGACCCGGAGCACCCGTCCGACGTCCTTGTCGCCGCGGGAGCCCCCTGGCGCTGCGGCGTGGCTCCCGCGGAGGCGCTCGTCTCGGCACGGATGACGCTGCCGCTCGGCACCCGGCTCGCCGCGGGCACACTCAGGTCCCTCGCACGCACGCAACTCGGCGGTTCCGGGCCTCAGTCCGGCATGATCCCGGGACCGCGCAGGGACGCCGGCCCGCACCTGCCGCCGGGCTGCACGTCCACCGAGGCGACACTCCTGTTCCCCACGCTCCTGGCGGAGGCCCGGCGATGGGGACTTCCGGACCAGGAGACCGAGGAACTGCTGCCCGCGGCCGAGCGCTGCCTCGATTGGCTGCGGACCACCGTCGGCGACGGCACCTATCTGCCCGACCCGCATCCCGGCGGCCCGCAGCGCTGCGAGACACAGGCGTACGCCCACCGCGCGGCGCTGCTGGGTGCCGACCTGCTCGATGCCTACGACAGACCGGGTGCCGAGGGGCTGCGCCAGTGGGCCCAAAGCTTGCGCGGGGCGTTTCGCACCCACTTCTGGCTGGAGGATCGGGCAGGCGGCAGACCGGCGGCGGCCCGTGCACCGGACGGGCGCCTCGTGCCCCACCTGGGCGCGGGCGCCGTGCACCTCCTCGACACCGGTCTGCTCGGCGCCGGGACGCCCGCCCCGGGGCTGCTCGACAAGGTGCGGACCGAGCAACTCGCCCGCTTGCTCGGCGGCCCGGCCATGGACTCGGGCTGGGGGCTGCGCAGCCTCGGGGCGAAGGAGGCCGCGTACAACCCGTTCGGGCATCGTGGCGGTGCCGTGCGTGTGCAGGAGACCGCCGTGGCGGTCGCGGGGCTGGCCGCGGCCGGATACGAGAAGGAGGCGGGCTCGCTGCTGCGGGGTGTGCTGGGGGCGGCCGAGACCTTCGGACACCGGCTGCCCGAGATGTACGCGGGGCAGCAGCGCGTGGAAGGCGCTGCTCCGCTGCCGCATCCCGCGGCGTGCCGGCCGGCGGCCACCGCCGCGGCCGCCGGGGTGCTCCTGCTCACCTCGCTCGCCGGGATCCGGCCAGACGCCCCGGCCGGGACGGTGACCCTGCGTCCCCTGCGCAGCGCGCCCCTCGGGGAGATCGGGCTCACGGGGCTGCGCGTGGCGGGCGCGCCCTTCTCCGTACGCGTCAGCCGGCTCGGCGTCGCCATGGTCGAGGAGGCGGGCGAGGGACTGCAGTTGGGGGCGTGAGCTGGCACGACGCTGAAGGGGGAGTCGCTGCGGAGGTCCATGGAGCACGGCTCGCAGCGCAGTGGACAAGCCATGGATGCGGCCGACGAAGGGAGTGTTTATCGTCAGGCAGACGACTATGATCGCGGCATGCCCTACGACCCGTCGGCTTACCCGCCCTTCGCCGTGACCGTGGACCTGGTCGTGCTGACCGTACGACGCCATGCCCTGTGCGCGTTGGCGGTAAGGAGGGGCGAGCAGCCGTTCCAGGGGCGGTGGGCGCTGCCGGGCGGCTTCGTGCGGACGGACGAGGACCTGGCGCAGGCGGCGGCTCGCGAACTGGTCGAGGAGACGGGCCTGTGCGCACACGATCCCTCGGCTCCGGCCCAGGACAACGGCGCGCACCTGGAGCAGCTCGCGACCTACGGCGATCCCAAGCGCGACCCGCGGATGCGCGTGGTCAGCGTCGCTCACCTGGCGCTGGCACCCGACCTGCCCGCGCCCCGGGCGGGCGGCGACGCGAACAGCGCGCGCTGGGCGCCGGTCGAGGAGCTGTTGCAGCAGGGCGGTTACGGCCGGGACGGGGAGCAGGCCGCCCCCCTCGCCTTCGACCACGCCCAGATCCTGTCGGACGGGGTGGAACGCGCCCGGTCCAAGATCGAGTACTCGTCGCTGGCCACCGCCTTCTGCCCGACCGAGTTCACCGTCGGTGAGCTGCGCAGGGTGTACGAGGCCGTGTGGGGCGTGGCACTGGACCCGCGCAACTTCCACCGCAAGGTGACGGGCACGCCGGGCTTCCTCGTGCCCACCGGCGGCACGACCACCCGGCAGGGCGGCCGCCCCGCGCAGCTCTTCCGAGCGGGCGGCGCCACGCTGCTCAACCCGCCGATGCTGCGCCCCGAGGTCTGACCCCGCCGTCGAGCGAGAGCAGCCGCCGCCAGACACTCGCGACGGCTTCCGCCGGGCGGTCACGACGGCCTCCGCCCGACACTCACGACGGCTTGTGCCGGGCGGTCACGACGGCTTGTGCCGGGCGCGACGAGAACGCCCGGGCCTCGGGTCGCGGCCGACCCCGGCAGGCACGTGCGGAGACGGGCGAAGTCGGCCCGTAGCGGCGCCCCGAGGTGCCCGGAAAACGGGAAATGTACCGCTATCTTGCTCAGGGTGATCCAGGCCATCGGACTGACCAGCAACCCCCGCAAGGAGCTACCCCCCGCCCTCGACGACGTCTCCTTCGAGGCGCACGCGGGCCGTGTGACGGCACTCCTCGGAGCGCCGGGCGCGGGCAAGACGACGGCGCTGAGACTCATGCTCGAACTCCAACAGGGCCGCGGGACCGCCTACTTCAGAGGACGGCCACTGCACCGCATCGCCCATCCGTCGCGCGAAGTGGGCGTCCTGCTCGGCGACGTGCCCGGCCATCCGGCCCGCAGCGTGCGCGGACACCTGCGCATGCTGTGCGCGGCGGCCGGCGTGCCCATGCGCCGGGCCGACGAAGTCCTCGAAGTCGTGGGCCTCGTCAGCCTGCGTGACGAGCGCCTGGGCACCCTCTCGCGGGGAATGGACCGGCGGCTCGGTCTCGCCTGCGCGCTGCTGGCCGACCCGCACACGCTCGTCCTCGACGACCCCGCGGCGGGGCTCGCGCCGCGCGAGGCCCGCTGGCTGCACGAGACCCTGCGCGCGCACGCCGCGCAGGGCGGCACAGTGCTGTTCACCACCGAGGACTCCAAGGAGGCCGCCGGAACGGCCGACCGGGTCGTCACGTTGGCCGAGGGGAAGCTCGTGGCCGACCAGGACGTCGCGGACTTCGCCCGGACCCGGCTGCGCCCCCGGGTGGCCGTCCGCAGCCCGCACGCCGCCCGGCTCGGCGCCCTGCTCGCCCAGGAGGCCCGGGCGGGCCGGCGCTCCGTGGAGGTCGTCCACGAGGACGGCAACCGCCTCTCGGTGTACGGCAGCGCGTGTGCCGACGTCGGCGAGACGGCCTTCCGGCACGGCATCCTCGTACACCAACTCGCCGACGAGATCGGTGACATGGGGCCCCGCGCCGAAGTGGCCGACGAGGGGCGGGGGGAAGACGGGCCGCGACCGGTCGAGGTGCTGGACGCGGACGGCGACGCCTCTTCGCCCCTTCCACCGCCCATCAGCGTCCGGCAGGCGCCGAGCCCGCTGCGGCCGCTGCGCTACGAACTGCGCCGCGCCGCCGGAGTCGGAACCGGATACCTCACCGCGGCCGCCGTACTCGTCACCTCCGCGCTCGTCGCCGTCCTGCTGGCGAGGATCGGGCACACCCCGCAGGCGCGCCTTCTCGCCGCGTGGCCCAGGGAGTTTCCGTTGCCGCCCGCGGCGCTCGGCGCGGGACTGCTCGGTGCGATCGCCTTCGGCGAGGAGTTCCGGCACCCCGCCCTCGCCGCCGACCGCGGCACCGTGCCCCGGCGCATGGGCCTGCTCGTCGCCAAACTCCTCGTCAGCGGCGCCACGGCGCTGGTGCTCGCCTTCCTCACGGTCGCCTGCGACCTCGAGGTGCTCTACCTCCTGTACGGCGCCGAACTCGCCGGAGTCCCCGCCGACTGGCATTCGCTGGGCGTGAGTTGGGCAGGGATCGTCGTGGGGTGCGCCTGGGCCGGTGTGCTGGCCGCCGGCGTCTTCCGGTCCACGACGGCCGGACTCGCCGCCGTGCTCACCGTTCCGGTCCTCGTCGTACCGCTCGTACAGAAGGCCGTGGAGGGTCCGTCTGTGCGGTCCACGGCCGGGTTCTCCGTGCGGTTGCGTGAGCACTTGTTGTCGCAGTGGCCGTTCGGCGGAGAGCGTGTTCTGGCGGCCGCGGCGAGGGCGGTGGCCCAACCCGTCGGCGGCGCGCTGACGTTGTCGCTGGCCGCTCTGCTCTGCGCATATCTGCTCACGACCCTGCGCGGCAAGGTCCGATGACGACCGTCGACGCCCTTCCCTTCCGGCGCTGCACACAACTCCCCGGGGAACGCCCATTTCTTTCCGATAAGGCGTCAATTGCGACGGGGTGAGCGATCACCCTTTCGTGTGCTTTTCACCAAAGACCTCAAGGGAGTTGAACGGGGCGCCGACAAAGGATCCGTGAGTACCCTTGCGCACACCATGATGACCGCCGCCCGCTCCGCAGACTCCGGCCTGGCCGGCCCGGGCGGACTCGACCGCTACCCCTACGCCGAAGGCCCCGGTGTCGACCGCGTAGGCATTCCCGCCTGGGAGCACTCGGAGCCGGAGCTCGGACGCGTGGGCCGGCGCGCCGCCGGCAGCCGCGGCCGCGGACTGCACGGCCAACTCGTTCAGCAGCTCGGCCAGATGATCGTCTCCGGCGACCTGGGCGCGGACCGCCCGCTCGTTCCCGAGGAGATCGGCCAGCGATTCGAGGTCTCCCGCACCGTCGTCCGCGAGTCGCTGCGCGTTCTGGAGGCCAAGGGCCTCGTGAGCGCGCGGCCGAACGTGGGCACGCGCGTGCGTCCGGTCAGCGACTGGAATCTCCTCGATCCGGACATCATCGAATGGCGGGCCTTCGGACCGCAGCGCGACGACCAGCGCCGGGAGCTGAGTGAGCTGCGCTGGACGATCGAGCCGCTTGCCGCACGCCTGGCCGCAGGTCACGGACGCGAGGAGGTGCAGCAGCGCCTCGGCGACATGATCGAGATCATGGGCCACGCCATGGCACAGGGTGACGCCCTGACCTTCTCCCGCGCCGACTCCGAGTTCCACTCGCTTCTGATCCAGGTCGCCGGCAACCGCATGCTGGAGCACCTCTCGGGCATCGTCTCGGCGGCGCTCCAGGTCGCAGGCAACCCGGTCACCGGCTGCGACCGGCCGACCGAGGCCTCGCTGTCGTACCACGCGCGGATCGTCGACGCCCTGGCCGCGAGCGACGGTGCGGCGGCCGAGGCCGCCATGCGTCAGCTGCTCACCGTCCACCCCGAGGTGGAGCGTGTGGTGCCCGCGCCGCGCGAGCACTGACGCGCACCAGGCGTGGCGCGGCCGACGGCGGGTGCCCGCGAGAGGCATCGCGCGGCCGGCGCCGCATGTCGCGCCGGACCCCGTCTGATCCTCCGGGATCGATGGGGTCCGGTGGCGCGAGGGGCCGAGAAGCCCGCAAAATGACCACCTCTGACCATATCCAGTCGTTTTTGTGCGCTTACGGGGTGTGACTCGGGCCACGCAGATTGGGCGTAACGCTCTTCGGAACCACGCGATGACCTAAGAGGTGACAGCCGAGGAAGGAATACGGACGCCGTTCATGGCGCTGTGCATCTTCCCGGCCCCCGCCCGCGCCGTCGGCCCATCCCCAAGTCGGCGGTCGTCGGCTCCTGTCCGTATCGGACGGAGCCGGAAGCCGTTTTCCAACGTTCCGAGAGGTTGTTCGTGTCGGCCAGCACATCCCGTACGCTCCCGCCGGAGATCGCCGAGTCCGTCTCTGTCATGGCGCTCATCGAGCGGGGAAAGGCTGAGGGGCAGATCGCCGGCGATGACGTGCGTCGGGCCTTCGAAGCTGACCAGATTCCGGCCACTCAGTGGAAGAACGTACTGCGCAGCCTCAACCAGATCCTCGAGGAAGAGGGTGTGACGCTGATGGTCAGTGCCGCGGAGCCCAAGCGCACCCGAAAGAGCGTCGCAGCGAAGAGTCCGGCCAAGCGCACCGCGACCAAGACCGTCGCGGCGAAGACGGTGACGGCGAAGAAGGCCACCGCCACCACTGCCCCGGCGGCCCCCACCGCGGACGAGCCGGCTGAGGACGCGTCCGCCAAGCAGGCCGCCGCAAAGAAGACGACCGCCAAGAAGGCCGTCGCGAAGAAGACCGTCGCCAAGAAGGCGACGGCCAAGAAGGCCACGTCCAAGAAGGACGACGCCGAGCTGGTCGACGACGAGGCGGTCGAGGAGACCGCCGGTGCCGTCAAGCCCGGCGAGGAGGAAGAGGAAGGGACCGAGAACAAGGGTTTCGTCCTCTCCGACGACGACGAGGACGACGCGCCGGCCCAGCAGGTCGCCGTCGCCGGTGCCACCGCCGACCCGGTCAAGGACTACCTCAAGCAGATCGGCAAGGTCCCGCTGCTCAACGCCGAGCAGGAGGTCGAGCTCGCCAAGCGCATCGAGGCCGGTCTGTTCGCCGAGGACAAGCTGGCGAACGCCGACAAGCTCGCCCCCAAGCTCAAGCGCGAGCTGGAGATCATCGCCGAGGACGGGCGCCGCGCCAAGAACCACCTGCTGGAGGCCAACCTCCGCCTGGTGGTCTCCCTGGCCAAGCGTTACACCGGCCGCGGCATGCTGTTCCTGGACCTCATCCAGGAGGGCAACCTCGGTCTGATCCGCGCGGTCGAGAAGTTCGACTACACCAAGGGCTACAAGTTCTCCACGTACGCCACCTGGTGGATCCGTCAGGCGATCACCCGCGCGATGGCCGACCAGGCCCGCACCATCCGTATCCCGGTGCACATGGTCGAGGTCATCAACAAGCTCGCGCGCGTCCAGCGCCAGATGCTCCAGGACCTGGGCCGCGAGCCCACCCCGGAGGAGCTGGCCAAGGAACTCGACATGACCCCCGAGAAGGTCATCGAGGTCCAGAAGTACGGTCGCGAGCCCATCTCGCTGCACACCCCGCTCGGCGAGGACGGCGACAGCGAGTTCGGTGACCTCATCGAGGACTCCGAGGCCGTCGTCCCGGCCGACGCGGTCAGCTTCACGCTGCTCCAGGAGCAGCTGCACTCCGTCCTGGACACCCTCTCGGAGCGCGAGGCGGGCGTCGTCTCGATGCGCTTCGGTCTCACCGACGGTCAGCCGAAGACCCTCGACGAGATCGGCAAGGTCTACGGCGTGACCCGCGAGCGGATCCGCCAGATCGAGTCCAAGACGATGTCGAAGCTGCGCCACCCGTCGCGCTCGCAGGTCCTGCGCGACTACCTGGACTAGGCCTCGGCCGTACGTCTCTCAGGGCCCGGCTCCCCAGGGGAGCCGGGCCCTCGACGTGTCCGGGCGCGCCGCCTCCGGTCATCCGGGCGGGTTCCCGTCCACGCGTATGTGCGAACGTCCTCCGTGCGTGTGCGCGGGGTGCGGGTCCGTCGCCGCTGGATCACTCTGGGTCTTCCACGACCACCCCTGAGTGAGGAGAGCGCATGCGCCGTCCCTTCGCCCGAGTCCTGGCCCTGGCGGCCACGGCGGCCGTGATACCGCTGGCGTCACCCGCCCACGCGGCCCCCGACAGCGTCGTCATCGGCGGCTATCCGGTCGAGATCTCCCAGAGCCCCTGGACGGTGGCGCTGGCCAGCCGTGACCGGTTCGGAGGTACGCGGGCAGGACAGTTCTGCGGCGGCGTGGTGATCGGCCGGTCCACCGTCCTGACCGCGGCGCACTGCCTGAGCGAGGACGTGCTCGGCGCGTCGCCGCAGCAGGTCCGGGACCTGAAGGTCATCGCGGGCCGGGGAAACCTGACGTCGGACGCCGGCCAGGAGATCCAGGTCCGCGACACCTGGGTGAACCCCGCGTACGACCACCGCACGAAGGCCGGAGACTTCGGGACGCTCACTCTGGCGAGCCCCCTGCCCGAGAGCTACGTCATCCGTACCGCGCCCAAGGGCGATCCCGCGTACGCCCCCGGGACGGTCGCCGAGGTCTACGGCTGGGGTGACACCACGGGCGCCGGTGACTACGCGAGCGGCCTCCGGGCGGCGCGGGTGAAGGTGCTGCCCGACGCGGCCTGCGAGGAGGCCTACCCGGGCAGCTCGGACGGTACCTACCGAGCGGCGTCCATGCTGTGTGCAGGGGAGGTCAGGGGCGGGCGGGACGCCTGTCAGGGGGACAGCGGAGGGCCGCTGGTGGCCCAGGGGCGGCTGATCGGCCTGGTGTCCTGGGGGAGCGGCTGCGGGCGCGCGGGGAGCCCCGGCGTCTACACGCGGGTCTCGGACGCCGTGCGGCGGCTCGAAGGGCACTGAGGTCCACCCGGTGCCGGTGCCGGTGCCGATGTCCTCCGGCGATGATCGCCCGTTCGGGGCGCCCGTGAACGGGCCCCAGTAGCGTCCGCCGGGTCCGGCGGTCCGGGGCTGGTCGAGGTGCCGAGCCCGTCTGCGGGCTCGGCTGCCGACGCGGCCAGGACGGGTCGCGGTACGAGTACGGGCGGCCACTCCCCGTGTCGAGGGGGTGGTCGCCCGTGGACCGGCCTGATGCCGGCACTCGCTCGTCGTTGACGCGAAGGGTCAGCGATCTTCGTCGTTGACCGTCGGAACGGACGTCAGCCGCTCCGTCTCGTCCTGTATCTCAGCGGCGATCTTCTTGAGTTCCGGCTCGAACTTGCGACCGTGGTGGGCGCAGAAGAGCAGTTCTCCGCCGCTCAGGAGGACGACGCGCAGATATGCCTGGGCGCCGCAACGGTCGCAGCGGTCAGCGGCCGTCAGCGGGCTCGCGGGGGTCAGAACAGTAGTCACGTCGCCTCTTCTCTAGCTCGACGAGCTGTCGTACCAGGGTCAACATCCAACCAGGCCGAAAACGTTCCCGCTCGTGGCTTCTCCTCGAAAATTTCTTTCCGAGGTGGCTGTCTGCTGCCGGTTGGCGGCGAATGTGCCGTATTACGTGGTTCGCGTCTTACGGGTTCGCGTTGTCTGTCAGTGTCGGTCCTCCCGGCTGGCTTGCCGGGTTGTTCATGAGGACGTGCCCGGAGCCTAAATGGTTCATGCCTGGAAGGGAACGTGATATGTACTTCACTCCATCGAGGGATCGAACACCTATACGACTCTCGACTAGTCTACGTTCGGACGAGGGTGGCGCTACAACGGCTCTACCAGGCCTCGGTACCCTCTGAGCGGCGAACCAAGCCGGGCCCTTACCCATCAGGGCACCATTTGAAATTCAGCGAGGAGCGAACCGCGTGACCGCCGAGACGTCCGTGCCGTCCACAGCGCTGCTGACCGGAGCAGACCGGGACGGTTCCAACTACACCGCGCGGCACCTGCTCGTCCTCGAGGGGCTCGAGGCCGTACGCAAGCGCCCCGGTATGTACATCGGCTCGACCGACAGTCGCGGCCTGATGCACTGCCTCTGGGAGATCATCGACAACTCCGTCGACGAGGCCCTCGGCGGCTACTGCGACCACATCGAGGTCATCCTCCACGACGACGCCTCGGTCGAGGTCCGGGACAACGGCCGCGGCATCCCCGTGGACGTCGAGCCCAAAACCGGCCTTTCCGGTGTCGAGGTCGTCATGACCAAGCTGCACGCCGGCGGAAAGTTCGGCGGCGGCTCCTACGCGGCCTCCGGCGGTCTGCACGGCGTGGGCGCCTCCGTGGTGAACGCGCTCTCCGCCCGGCTGGACGTCGAGGTCGACCGCAACGGCCACACGCACGCCATCAGCTTCCGGCGCGGTGTGCCGGGCGCCTTCGCCGGCGCCGGTCCGGACGCGAAGTTCGACGCGGGCAGCGGCCTCCGCAAGACCAAGAGGATCCCCAAGGCGCGCAACGGCACGCGCGTCCGTTACTGGGCCGACCTCCAGATCTTCCTCAAGGAGGCCAAGCTCTCCCTGGAGAACCTGCATCAGCGGGCCCGCCAGACGGCCTTCCTGGTGCCGGGCCTCACGATCGTCGTCCGTGACGAGTTCGGGCTCGGTGAGGGCGGCAGCAAGGGCGAGGAGTCGTTCCGCTTCGACGGCGGCATCAGCGAGTTCTGCGAGTACCTCGCCAACGACAAGCCCGTCTGCGACATCCTGCGCTTCTCCGGGCAGGGCAGCTTCAAGGAGACGGTCCCGGTCCTCGACGACCACGGCCAGATGACGCCCACCGAGGTCACCCGTGACCTCGGCGTCGACGTCGCGCTGCGCTGGGGCACCGGCTACGACACGACGCTCAAGTCGTTCGTGAACATCATCGCCACCCCCAAGGGCGGCACCCACGTCGCCGGCTTCGAGCAGGCCGTCGCCAAGACGGTCAACGAAGTCCTGCGGGCCAAGAAGCTGCTCCGCGTCGCCGAGGACGACATCGTCAAGGACGACGCCCTGGAAGGGCTGACCGCCGTCGTCACCGTGCGTCTTGCCGAACCTCAGTTCGAGGGGCAGACCAAGGAGGTGCTCGGCACCTCAGCGGCCCGGCGGATCGTGACCAACGTGGTCTCCAGGGAGCTCAAGGCGTTCCTGACCTCCACGAAGCGGGACACGGCCGCGCAGGCGCGGGTCGTCCTGGAGAAGGCCGTCTCCGCCGCCCGTACGCGCATTGCGGCCCGCCAGCACAAGGACGCCCAGCGCCGGAAGACGGCCCTGGAGTCCTCCTCGCTGCCCGCCAAGCTCGCGGACTGCCGCAGCGACGACGTGGAGCGCAGCGAGCTCTTCATCGTCGAGGGCGACTCCGCGCTCGGCACCGCGAAGCTCGCGCGGAACTCCGAGTTCCAGGCGCTGCTGCCGATCCGCGGCAAGATCCTCAACGTTCAGAAGTCGTCCGTCACGGACATGCTGAAGAACGCCGAGTGCGGCGCGATCATCCAGGTCATAGGGGCGGGGTCCGGCCGGACCTTCGACATCGACGCGGCGCGCTACGGGAAGATCATCCTCCTCGTCGACGCCGACGTGGACGGGGCCCACATCCGGTGCCTGCTGCTGACGCTGTTCCAGCGCTACATGCGGCCCATGGTGGAGGCGGGGCGGGTGTTCGCCGCCGTGCCGCCGCTGCACCGGATCGAGCTCAGCCAGCCCAAGAAGGGCCAGGACAAGTACATCTACACGTACTCGGACCGTGAGCTCCGGGAAACGCTGCTGGAGCTCCAGCGCAAGAACGTGCGCTACAAGGACTCCATCCAGCGGTACAAGGGTCTCGGTGAGATGGACGCCGACCAGCTGGCCGAGACGACGATGGATCCGCGCCACCGCACACTGCGCCGGATCAACATCTCCGACCTGGAGGCGTCCGAGCAAGTGTTCGACCTGCTGATGGGTAACGACGTGGCACCGCGCAAGGAGTTCATCTCCAGCTCGGCGGCCACGCTGGACCGGTCCCGTATCGACGCGTAGGCGGTGGAGTAGGCGGGGCGGGGGCGAGCATCGGAGCCTGTTCGGCTCGGTGGTGCTCGTGCCCGCCCCGTCCTGTGTGGTCGGGCGCTGCCTGCCTGCCTGTCGATAGGTGGGTCGGGTCGGCGGCATTCGGCTGCGGGTATCGGTATGCGTGCCGCTAGGGGCGGGACGGCTCGGCGCAGGCGGCGCCCCGCATGTGACGCTTCGCCCTCGCACTCTTACCCGCTCCACGCAGCGCCGGTACTGATGCGCCCGGGCGGTACCCCTTCCATGCGCCGGGTTGATCAAAGCGACATCGGCGTTCGCGACGATGTTGATTGGCCGTGGGGTTCAGGCGCGAGTCCACCCGTGGGTGGAGTGGGAGTCAACCGTTGATCCACCCAGGGGCCGATCTGCGGAGTCGGCGACTTCCGTAGGGTCGGTGGCATCGACGGCAACGTGGCTCCGCGTCGCTTGTACGCACGAAACCCGCGGGTCGGGGTTGATCAATACCTTGATGATCGTCGGCCGTCTTCCTGGTGCGGCGTCCCGGTCTCCGCGGCGAATGGCGTGCCGGGGGCGCCCCGTACGGTGACGGCATGGGGCGGGCGGCCTGGAAGGGGCGCGCATGACGGGGAACGCGTGGACGCGCTGGCCCTCCCGGGAAGCGTTGTCCCGGGCAGGAGTGCCGACACCCCGGCGTGCGCTGGCCTGGACCGTGCGGCTCCTCGCCCTTGGCGCCCTTCTGTGGACGACGTTCGCGGACGGGAGCCTGCGGGGCTGGGCCGCCGCCGCGGCCGTGCTGGGAGTCGTGGTGTGCGCCCTGTCCGCATGGGGCTTCTTCCGGACCACGCTGGAGCACCGTCTGCTGCCGTCCCTCGGACTGTTCGGGCTGCTGCTCGCGGTCGCCGCGACGGCCCACGGCACCGGCTTCAGGATTCCGGCGCTGGTGCTGTGGTGCGCGTGTGCCGTCAGCGCCATCGAGCGCCTGCCCCTGGCGGCCGCGCTGCCCGCCATGGCCTTGGCGCTCGGCGCGTACGCGGTGGCCGACAACGACGACTGGCCGGCGACCCTGACGACGGCGGGCGGTCTTGCTCTGGCCGGTTACGTCCTGCGGCTCGACGCCGAGGCGCGCGGCAACGCCCAGCGGCTGCTCGCGCAGGAGCGGGCGGCTCGCGTCGCCGAGGCGGAGTCCGCCGCGCTCGCGGAGCGGGCCCGGATCGCCCGGGAGATCCACGACGTGCTCGCACACAGCCTCTCCGCCCAGCTCGTGCACCTGGAGGCGGCCCGGCTGCTGATCGAGCGGGGCGCCGACCAGGAACGGATTCTGGAACGGGTGGTGGCGGCAAGGGGGATGGCCCGGGAGGGCCTCGCGGAGACACGGCAGGCGCTCTCCGCCCTGCGAGGCGAGACGGCCCCGCTGGAGGACTTCCTGAGCGAACTCGTCGCCACGCAGGACGGCGCGGACATGACGGTGTCCGGTGAGAGACGGCTCCTGCCCGCCGAGGCATCCCAGGCGGTGCGCAGGGTCGCGCAGGAGGCCTTCACGAACGTCCGCAAGCACGCGCGCGGCGCCAGGGTCCACGTGAGCCTGGAGTACGGGGATCGCCAAGTACGCCTGGACGTCCGGGACTCGGGAGGCTCGCCGGGGGAGATGTCGGGCTCCGGTGCCGGGTACGGTCTGCTCGGCATGCGGGAGCGTGCCGAGTTGCTGGGCGGCTCGCTCCGGGCCGGGCCGCAGGAGGAGGGGTTCCTCGTGACGCTGAAGGTGCCCGTATGACCGGAGAGGCGGGCGACAGGCCGGCGCGGGTCCTGGTGGTGGACGACCAGACCGTGGTGCGCGAGGGCATCGTCATGCTGCTCGGCCTGCTCCCCGGGATCGAGGTCGTCGGCGCGGCGGGCGACGGTGACGAGGCCGTGGCCCTGGTCGCCGAACTGGCCCCGGACGTCGTCCTGATGGACCTGCGGATACCCCGGTGCGACGGCGTCGAGGCGACCCGACGGATCAGGACCGGGCACCCCGGCACCCAGGTCGTGGTGCTGACCACGTTCGCGGACGACGAGTCGCTGTTCCCCGCGATCAGAGCCGGCGCGCGCGGGTACCTCACCAAGGACGCGGGCGGCGACGAGATCGTACGGGCGGTGCGGAGCGTGCTGTCCGGCGAGGCCGGCCTGTCACCCGGCATCCAACGGCGGCTGCTGGAGCGGCTGTCGGAGCCCGAGCGGGAACCGGCACGGCCACCCGAGGTGCCGGACGGGCTTACCGCCCGGGAGGTCGAGGTGCTGGTGCTGATCGCCGAAGGTCTGACCAACCAGGAGATCGCCCGCGGGCTGCACGTGTCCACGGCGACCGTGAAGACCCACATCAACAACCTCTTCGCCAAGGCCGGGCTCAAGGACCGCGCGCAGGCGGTCCGTTACGCCTATGGGAAGGGCCTCGTGCGTCTACCGGGGAAGTGAGTCACCTGATGGAGTGAAGACCACCGATTGAAGAGTCCGGGATCTTCCCGTTCTGCCCATCCTTGGGCATGCAGTCAAGGAACGGTCGTCCCCGCCTGCGCGGGGAGGGTCCTGAGAGTCCGTCCGAGGACCACGAAGGGCGTCAACGTGTCCCCGCGCAGCAGGTGGAGACCGGAACGGCGGGGTACGACGACCCCTGGTACGACGCGTTGGCGTCCGGCTGGGGCGAGTTGGACAGCACGGGCGCGCCCGCTCCCGTCGAGCCCTCCGTGCGCCGGGAGGACCGGCCGGGGGCCCTCGGCGCGGCCGATGTCTACCTGGAGGTGCAGCGCAGCGCGGCCTTCCAGGAGGTACGCGGCCGGTACCGCCGTTTCGTGTTCCCGGGCGTCGCCGTGTTCCTGACCTGGTACGTGGGCTACGTGGTCACCGCGACGTCCGCCCCGGAGCTCATGGCGCGCCCCGTGGCGGGTGCGGTGAACGTCGCCATGCTGGCGGGGCTGGGGCAGTTCCTCACCACGTTCCTGTTCACCTGGGCGTACGCCCGTCACGCCCGGCTGCGCAGGGACCGGGCCGCGCTCGACCTGCGCTGGGACACCCAGGAGCTGACGCGGAGCGTCGGGGGTGGGCAGCGGTGACGGGACACCACCAGACTCTGGCGCTGCTGCTGTTCAGCGTGTTCGTAGCGGTGACGCTGGGCATCACGACGTGGGTGAGCCGCAACCGGCACGGCTCCGCCGAGGAGTTCTACGCGGGCGGGCGATTGTTCTCCCCGATGGAGAATGGTTTTGCCATCTCCGGCGACTACATGTCGGCCGCGTCCTTCCTCGGCGTCACGGGACTCATCGCGCTGTTCGGCTACGACGGGCTGCTCTACGTCGTGGGCTTCCTCGTGGCCTGGCTCGTGGTCCTCTTCCTGGTCGCCGAACTGGTGCGCAACTGCGGACGGTTCACCCTGGCCGACGTGGTGGCGGCGCGCATGAGCGAGCGGCCGGTGCGGATCGCGGCGGGAACTTCGTCGGTGACCGTGTCCGTTCTGTACCTGGTGGCGCAGATGGTCGGTGCGGGCAGCCTGGTCGCGCTGCTGCTGGGAGGCACGAGCGGGGCGGCGCGGAACTGGACGGTGATCGGCGTCGGGGCACTCATGGTGATCTACGTGTCGATGGGAGGGATGCGGGCCACCACATGGATCCAGATCGTCAAGGCGGTCATGCTCCTGGGCGGCACGGTCGTGCTGACAGTGCTCGTCCTCGTGCGCTTCCACGGCGACTTCGACGAACTGCTGCGCACTGCGGCCGCGCGCAGCGGGCACGGTGACGCGTTCCTGGCACCGGGACTGAAGTACGGGGGGACCTGGACCGCGCGCTTCGACTTCATCAGCCTGGGAATCGCTCTGGTCCTCGGCACGGCCGGGCTGCCGCACATCCTGTCCCGGTTCTACACGGTGCCGACCGCGCGGGCGGCGCGTCGGTCCGTGGTCTGGGCGGTCGGACTCATCGGCGGCTTCTACCTGATGAGCATCGTCCTCGGCTTCGGTGCGGCGGCGATCGTGGGCCCCGAGGCGGTCCGCGGGTCGAACGCCGCCGGGAACACGGCCATGCCCCTGCTGGCCCTCGACCTGGGCGGTGGCGCGGGCTCCACGGGCGGAACGGTTCTGTTCGCGGTCGTCGCCGCGATCGCCTTCGCCACGATCCTCGCCGTGGTCGCGGGCATCACGCTCGCCTCCTCCGCGTCCGTGGCCCACGACCTGTACGCGTCGTTCGGACGCCGGCACGCGAAGCCGCGCAGCGAGGTCGCCGTGGCACGGACGGCGGCGGTCGGCATCGGCGTGGTCGCCATCGCGCTCGGACTGCTGGCGCGCGACCTGAACGTGGCCTTCCTGGTCGGCCTCGCCTTCGCGGTCGCCGCCTCCGCGAACCTCCCCGTGCTGATGTACTCGCTGTTCTGGCGGAACTTCACGACACGCGGCGCGGTGTGGTCCGTGTACGGCGGCCTGGTCCCGGCGCTGCTCCTCGTGGTCCTGTCGCCGGTGGTGTCGGGCAGCCCGGAGTCGCTGTTCCCGGGTGTCGACTTCCAGTACTTCCCGCTGCAGAACCCCGGTCTCGTCTCCATTCCGCTGGGGTTCGTCGCTGGCTGGCTCGGCACGGTCACCTCGGCGGAGCCGCCGGACGAGGCGAAGCACGCGGAGACCGAGGTGCGGTCCCTCACCGGCGCCGGAGCGGTCTGAGGGCACCGGGTGCGTACCCGGGTCGAGGCGTTCCCGGCGTCTGATGCCGGAACCGGGTGCCGGACGCACGTGGGACGCGTACCGGGCGGCACGCGGGCGTGTGCCGGGCGGCGCGTCCCGCGTACGCCGGTCGAGGTATTTCCGGTGTCGGACGCCGGACGCCGGACGGCACATGGGACGCCTACCGCTCGGCACGCGGGCGTGTGCCGAGCGGGCGTAGGCGTGTGCCGCGCGCGGGTCGCGAAGCACGCCTGGGGGAGTCGGGTCAGGGGGCGATCAACGCGTACTGGTGTTCGGGGCGCCCGGTGTCGCCGTACTTGAGGGAGAGGCTCAGGCGTCCCGCCTGTTCCAGGTGGCGGAGGTAGCGCTGGGCCGTGGAACGGCTCAGTCCCGCCTCGGCGGCGACCTCGACGGCGGAGAGCGGACGGCCCGCGCGGTGCAGCACGCCGCAGATCAGATCCGTGGTCGCTTCCGAGTGACCGCTGGGGAGTCCGGGTGCCAGGGGCGTGGGCGCGGCGCGCAGCGCGCCGAAGATCCGGTCGACCTGTTCCTGGTCCGCCGGACCGTGTCCGCCCACCCGGTCCACGGTGTGGCGCAGCGCGGCGTACGACTCGAGCCGGGTGCGCAGGGCGGCGAAAGTGAACGGCTTGACCAGGTAGTGCAGGGCGCCCAGCCGCAGCGCGGCCTGCACGGTGTCGACATCGCCAACGGCCGTGATCATGATGACGTCCGTGCCGTGGCCGTCCTCCCTCAGACGGCGGACCAAATCGAGGCCGGTCCCGTCGGGCAGGCAGTGGTCGAGCAGCACGAGGTCGACGGGGGCGCGTTCCACGGCGGCCAGCGCCTCGGCGGCGCTGTGGGCGCGGGCGACGACCCGGAACCCGGGCACCTTCGCCACGTACCGGGCGTTGATCTCGGCAACGCGGAGGTCGTCGTCCACGACCAGGACGTCCAGCATGAGCCCTTCTTTCCCCTCTCCGTCAGGGCCGGTCGAGCGCGGAACCCGTATCCGGTTCCGCTGTTGTAGCGCGTGTGGAGTGAGCGCGACAGACGGCAAGCGGAAGAGGACCTCGCGCCCGGAGAGTCGTTCCCCTGGGGCGCGCCACGGCCGTGGGCCGTCCTCACCTGCGGGTCGCCCAGACGTAGCGATGCTCCGGGCGTCCCGCGTCGCCGTACCGGAGCGTCAGCCGGGCGCGCCCCGTGCGCTCCAGGAGCTTCAGATAGCGCTGGGCGGTCTGCCGGCTCAGCCCGGTCGCCTCCGCGATCTCCTGGGCCGACAGAGGTCCCTCGGCGTTCACCAGGGCACGGCGTACGAGTTCGGCGGTGGTGGGGGAGTGCCCCTTCGGCAAGTCGGGCTCCGCGCCCGTCGAGAGGGCGCCGAAGATGCGGTCCACCTCGGCCTGTTCGGCCTCGCCGCCGCCGTCGAGGGTGCGGCGCAGACCCGCGTACGCCTCCAGCTTGGCGCGCAGACCGGCGAAGGCGAACGGCTTGACCAGGTACTGGAGCGCGCCCTGCCGCATGGCTGCCTGTACGGTCGCGACGTCCCGGGCCGCCGTCACCATGATGACGTCGGTCTGGTGGCCGCGGCGCCGCATCTCCTGGACGACGGCCAGGCCCGTCTCGTCCGGCATGTAGTGGTCCATGAGGACCAGGTCCAGGCGCGGCAGCGTCTCCATCAGGTGAAGCGCCTCGGCGGCGGTGTGCGCCTCACCCGCGACATGGAAGCCGGCCACCTTCTGCACGTACGCGGCGTTGACCCGCGCGACACGGACGTCGTCGTCCACGACGAGTACCTCGATCATCGCGACTCCTCCTTGGCGGGCGTGGGGACAGCGGGGGCCGGAACGGACGCGGAGGACACCGTCCCGGCCGCGTCGTCCGAGACGGCCCCAGGGGCGGCCTCGTGCCCGCCTCCCGGCACCGACTCCCTCCCCGGCGGGAGTGTCCATCCGGTGCCGTCTCCGAGCTCCGGTCCGGCTCCGCCCGCCGGCCCGGGTCCCGCTTCCGGCGTGAGGCCCGGCCCGGTGAGCGCCTCCGGCAGGACGACGGTGAACTCCGCGCCCCCGCCGGCCGCCTCCGCGACCTCGGCGCTCCCACCCTGCCGCTCGGCCAGCCGCCGCACCAGGGAGAGGCCGATCCCGCGCTTGCCGTGCGCCGGGGGCTTCTTCGTGGACCACCCGTCGGTGAAGACCAACTGGCGCTGCTCCGGCGGAACGCCGGGCCCGGTGTCCCGCACCCGCAGCACCGCCGTACGGCCCTCGGCGCGCAACTCGACCTCCACGCGCGCGTGCGGTGTGCCCGCGACGGCGTCCAGCGCGTTGTCGACGAGGTTCCCCACGACGGTGACCAGCCCCCGGGGATCGATCAGCCGGTCCGGCAGAAACGTCCGGTCCGAGATCCACAGGGCCACCCCGCGCTCCGCGGCGACGGTGGCCTTGCCGACCAGCAGGGCGGCGAGCAGCGGGTCCTGGATCTTCTCCGTGACCTGTTCCGCGGTGGCCCGGTGATCACCCACCACCTCGCCGACGAACTCCACGGCGTCGTCGTACATCTCCAGTTCGAGCAGTCCCAGGAGCGTGTGCATGCGGTTGGCGTGTTCGTGGTCCTGGGCGCGCAGGGCGTCGATCAGACCGCGCGTCGAGTCCAGCTCGCGGCCCAGCTGCTCCAGCTCGGTGCGGTCGCGCAGGGTGGCGACGGCGCCCCCGTCGTCGGTGGGCATGCGGTTGGCGACCAGGACGCGCTGACCCCGGACGGTGAGGAGATCGGTGCCGGTGACCCGCCCGGCCAGGACGTCCGTGGTGCGGCCGGGGCCCAGCGTGTCGTCGAGAGGGCGTCCGATGGCCTCCGCGTCGAGCCCGAGCAGCCGCTGCGCCTCGTCGTTCAGGAGCCGCACCCGGCCGCCGCGGTCCAGGGCGACGACGCCTTCACGGATGCCGTGCAGCATGGCCTCACGTTCCGCGAGCAGCGCCGAGATGTCCGAGAACGCCAGGTCCCGGGTCTGCCGCTGCACCCGCCGGGAGATCAGGTAGGCGGCCAGCGCCCCGACCGCCATGGCCCCGCCCGCGTACGCGAGCAGTCCCGGGATCGCGTGGATCAGCCGCGCGCGCACGCTGTCGTACTCGATACCGACCGAGACCGCGCCCACGATGGCGCCGGACTCGTCCCGCAGCGGCACCTTCCCGCGCGCCGAACGGCCCAGCGTGCCGGTGTCGATCTGCATGACGTCCCGGCCGGCCAGGGCCGGCCGGGGGTCCGTCGAGACGACCCCGCCGATCTGAGCCGGGTCGGTGTGCGACCAGCGCACGCCGCGCATGTCCATCACGACGACGTACTCGGCCCCGCTGGCCTCGCGGATGCGCTCGGCCTCGTCCTGGACGGGCCCGTCCACCGACGGCCGTGTCGACCGCAAATCCTCGGCGATCTGCGGCTGGGCCGCCGTGGTCTGCGCGATCGCCAGCGCCCGGCGCATCGCCTGGTCGTCCAGCTGCTCGCTGAGCGGGGCGAGGAACAGCCCGGTGGCGAGCACGGCGACTCCGGCGGCGATCGCCACCTGCATCAGCAGCACCTGCGAGAACATCCGCCGCGGCAACCCGAGACGGAGCCGACGGACCGGGGGAGTGGGGCGCATGCCTATGACGGTACGGGGGCGGGCGGCGGAGTCCGTAGGGGGTGTGGCGGGGATCTCCCGCATGCCGCACCGGAACAACGTCACCAGCTGTCCGGGCGCGCGAGTCGCGAGCGCCCAGGGCTGGCGGGGGCGCTCATGACTTGAAGGCCCACGGCTGTCGGGGCGAGTGGGACGTGAAGGCCCACGGCTGTCGGGGCGGGTGGCTCGAAGGCTCACTGTGTCGGAGGCGCCTGGGCTCCGAGGGCTCACGGCTGTCCGGGGGCGCGTGAATTCCAGGGCTCACAACCGTACGGGGTTGCGTGGGCGCCGAAGCTCCGGATGCGCACGCGTCTCCTCCGCTCCGGTGGTGCAAGCGGTTGCGCCCTCTTTCCCCGCGTCGTCGGCCTCAGCGCCCGCGCGGACTGTAGGCTGCACCCGCCTGTTCCGGACACTTGCTCCGCGCAGGCGCGTAGGGCTGTCGGTCCTCACCGGAACCAGCGGCCCTTCATGAGCATCCGTGGGCCCTCTCATGAGCTTCACTGGGCGCCGGAGAGGCCATCCACTCGCACAGCGTCCGGGGCGCACGCGTCCGGCCCGTCCCTCGATCCACTTAGGAACGGACTTGAAGATCGTGCGTCGAGTCGGCGCCTCGCCCCGGGAGCGCGGCAGCGCGACGGGCCAGACGTGCCCCGACATCTTCGAACTGAGCGACGGCAACTTCGCGGTCATCGGCACCGAAGCCACCAGCGCCCTTGACCCTGAACTGCCCCCGGACGCCGCGCGTGCGGACTATGAACGGATCGTCGTGATCACTCGCGAGACATTGCTGAGAGCGAAGGCCGACATCCCCGACTCTTGACGTCCTCCGGCGCCCGGCCCCCCGGGCGCCGGAGAAGCACCGGCCATCAGGCCACCGCCGGGACCCTCTGCGGCGCCGGCTCACCCACGTACCGGGCCGCCGGTCGGATGATCTTCGAGTCCTCCGCCTGCTCCAGGAGGTTGGCACTCCAGCCGACGACGCGGGCAGCGGCGAACGTGGGCGTGAACATCTCCCGGGGCAGCCCGCACAGCTCCATGACGACTCCGGCGTAGAACTCCACGTTCGTGTGCAGTTCCCGGCCCGGCTTCAGCTCGGCCAGGATCTCCTCGACCCGCTGCTCCACCTCGACCGCGAAATCCACCAGAGGACCGCCGAAACTCTGGGCGATCCCTCGCAGCATGCGGGAGCGCGGATCCTCCGTTCGGTAGACGGGGTGGCCGAAGCCCATGATGCGGTCGCCGGCCAGGACGCGTTCGCGGATCCAGGCGTCGATGCGGTCGGGTGTGCCGATCGCGTCCAGCGTGTCCAGGGCGCGGCTGGGGGCGCCACCGTGCAGCGGGCCGGAGAGGGCTCCCACCGCCCCGACCAGACACGCGGCGACGTCAGCTCCCGTCGACGCGATCACCCGCGCGGTGAAGGTTGACGCATTGAATCCGTGATCAATGGTGGAGATCAGGTATTGCTCGATCGCCCGGGTGCGCGTCTCGTCCGGCTCCGAACCGGTCAACATGTACAGGTAGTTCGCCGCGTACGACAGGTCGTCGCGCGGCTCCACCGGGTCGAGTCCGAGCCCGAGCCGGTACAGCGCCGTGAGCAGCGTCGGTACGGCGGCGGAGGCGGCGAGGGTGTCCGCGCGACGCCGGTCGGTGTCGATGTCGTACACCGGCTGGAAGCCCGAGGCCGCGCCGAACAGGGACAGAGCCGTGCGCATCCCGGCGAGGGCGCCGCTGCCGGCGCTGCCGGCAGCGATGCCCGGCAGGGCCGCGCGCACCGCCTCCGGCAGCCGTCGCAGGGCGGCCGTCCTCGCGGTGAACTCGGCCCGCTGCGCCGGGTCCGGCAGTTCGCCGTGGACCAGCAAATGCCAGACGTCCTCGAAGCCGCGGGTCTGTGCGAGTTCGACGGCCGAGTACTGGCGGTAGTGGTAGAAGCCCTCTCGGCCTCTCACGTCACCGAGCGTGGTGTCGGTGACGACGACGCCCGCGAGTCCCCGCGGGACACCAACAGGAGTGAGAGAAGCGGTGGCGCTGGCGGCCCGGTTGTTCGACATGGTTCCTCCCTGGACTTGATTCGACTGTCCATGCTTGACTCAATTGTTGTCAACATTGATTGCATCAATGTGAATCAACCCAGTCGAGATATGGATACGGTGACGCCATGAGGGATCAGGAACCGTCGACTCCCAGCCACGACACGGGACGGCGGCTCAACACCAAGGAGACCGCCGAACTGCTCGGCGTGAAGCCCGAGACCGTCTACGCCTACGTGAGCCGAGGCCAGCTCACCAGCCGGCGCGACCCGGGCGGGCGCGGAAGCACCTTCGACGCCCAGGAGGTCGAGGCGCTCGCGCGGCGCAACAGGCGTGACGGCACCGGGAGTCCGAGCGCGGCAGGTGAGCTGTCGGTCCGTACCCGCATCACCTTGATCGACACGGACCGGTACTACTTCCGCGGCGTCGACGCGACCGAACTGGCCACCCGGTACTCCTACGAGGAGATCGCCGAGTGGCTGTGGACGGGAGAACTGCGCCGCGGCGTCACGTTCACCGCCCCAGAAACCTCCGTCGCCCTGGCGCGCCGGGCTGTCGAGTCCCTGCCCGAACACAGCGGCCCGACCGACAGGTTGCGGGTCGCCGCGATCGCGGCCGCGGCCGCGGACCCGCTGCGCTTCGACCTCTCCGAGGAGGCGGTTCTCGGCACCGCGCGCACGCTCATCCCCACCCTCGTCGCGGCCCTCCCGCCGAAGCGGCGCGACCACCGAGACCACGGACCGCTGGCCCACAGGCTGTGGGCACGGCTCAGCGGCCGCACGCCTGACGATCCGTCATTGCGCGTACTCAACACGGCGCTCGGGCTGCTCGTCGACCACGATCTCGCCGCCTCGACCCTCGCGGTCCGGGTCGCCGCGTCCGCCCGGGCGCACGCCTACGCGGCCGTCTCCGCGGGCCTCGGCGTCCTCGAAGGCCCCCTGCACGGTGCGGCCAGTGGCCTCGCGCACCGGCTGCTCCTGGAGGTTCTGGACAGGGGGACCGCCGTCCCGGTGATCGCCGACGAGTTGCGCGCCGGTCGCCGTATTCCAGGGCTCGGGCACCGTCTTTACCAAGGGGAGGATCCCCGCGCGCGTGCCCTCTTCGCCCTCCTGGAGGACGTGCCGCAGGCGGCGCCGGCCCTCGCGGCCGCCCGGGACGTCGCGACCACCGCGGCCCGTCACACCCCGCTGCACGCCAACGTGGACCTCGCCCTCGCCGTCCTCACCGTCGCCTCCGGGATGCCGTCCACCGCCGGCGAGACGGTCTTCGCCGTCGCGCGCACCGCGGGCTGGATCGCGCACACCCTGGAGGAGTACGGGGAGAGGCCGCTGCGCATGCGGCCCAGCGGGCACTACGTGGGCGCTCGCCCGCCCCAGCCGTTCCCGGGTGAGTGAGCGGAGCGAGTGAGCGGGCCCTTTCGGGAAACCCGGTCGCCACCTCGCGGCGAGGGTGTACCGGATATAACCTCGTACGCCGGGTATGGGGTTTATGTGCCCCCATGGGGCCGCTGGAAGCCGTTCAACCGAACTCAGGTTAGGCTCACCTCTGTGAGTACGTGCACGACCGCGTCCCGGGAGCTCGACGAGCCCCTCGCGGGCACCGCGGCCACCGCGAGAACCTGGCTGCTGCTGGAGCAGCCGGGACCCTGGGGTGCCAAGGCGCTCACCTCGAGCCACCTGGATCCCGCACTGGGGCGTGCCCTCGAAGCCGCCGCCAAGGGCACGGGCGTACGTATCGCACTCATTCGGCGTCCCGGCCGTCACGCCGACTGCGGCACGCCCACCGAGCGTCAGGTGTACGCGGCGCACACCGTCCCCGGGAACGCGTGGCTGCGCAGCGCCACGGTGTCCGATCCGCAGCAGCTCCTCGACCTCGACTTCGCCGCGCTCGGCGGGGGCGACCACCACACCTTCGACTCGGCCCTGCGAGGCGGGCCGCACACCGCCGCCCCGCTCGCGCTCGTCTGCACCAACGGCAAGCGTGACCGCTGCTGCGCGCTCCTCGGGCGCCCTCTCGCGGCCGAACTCGCGGCGTCCGGTGTCACGGGCGCCTGGGAGGTCACCCATCTCGGCGGCCACCGCTTCTCACCCACCCTGCTCGTCCTGCCGTTCGGCTACGCCTACGGGCGGCTCGGAGCCCACCAGGTCAAGGAAGTGCTCCAGGGCGTTCGGGAGGGACGTGTCGTCACCCACGGGTGCCGCGGAAGCTCCGCCTGGGAGCGTCCCGCACAGGCCGCCGAACTCGCGGTGCGCACCGCGACCGGGGAGCACGCCGCGGACGCGCTGACCGTCCTGCGGACGGACGGGGCGGCACCGCGCTGGGAGGTGACGATCGCCCACGCGGACGGCCGGCTCTGGCGTGTCGTCGTCGCCATGGGCGCGTCCGAGCCACCCCGCGAGGAGAGCTGCGGCTCGCCACTCGGGTCCCCGGCCCGCATGGATGTCGTGGCGGTACGGGAACTGCATCGGGCGGATCTTCCCGTACCGCACTGACTCCGTTCGCCTGCATGACGCATGACACCTGCTGTCCGCCGCCTGACGCTCGGCTGCTGCCTGCCGGCTGATGCCTGATGCCTGACGGTCTGAGGGCGGGTGATCGGGTCCCGGGCGTACCAAGGGCGCGCCACGTGCATACCGAAGGCGGGTGGACCGCGCCACGTGCATACCGAGGCTGGCGCGTGTCACTCCTCGGGTGGTTGCCCGATGACCCACCAGACGTCGAGGTCTCCGTCGTCGGGTTCCTGGACGAGGTCATCCATGTTCTGGACCAACTCGTCCATCATCCGACCGAGTTCGGCCTCCTCCGATGCCCCGGGCAGGCTCTTCCGGTGGTGGCGGGTGGCTGCCCAGTACTCACGGAAGATGTGGTTGCGGCACATCACCCGCAGGTGCCCGTACAGTTCCGGCAGGCTGAGGGCGCCGATGCGGTGGAAATACAGTGCGTTGACGTAGAGGGCGTTCGCGAACAGGTACTGGCGCTGCTTCTCGGCGGGAACGGCGCTCTCGTAGGTGTCCAGGACGGCGGCGAGCGCCGGATCGGCCATGGCCTTGCACAGCAGGTCGAAGTGGAGCCGGTGCTGCTCGGCGAGGATGGCGCGCCTGCGCTGCCTGGTGCTCCGCTCCGCGACGGCATGTGCGGCGAGCGCGAGCTTGGACCTGGTGGCGGAACCCAGCCTCCGCACCCCGGAACTCTGTGTGGCCATGTCAACCCCCGAATCAGGCGACCGTCCGCCGGTCGTCGGGTGTGGGGCGACAGGGAGCGGACCGGCGAGCGATGGGCGGCGCTTGCCGTCTCCCAGTTTTGCCGAGCGGCTCTGATCGGCAGGGAGGCGGAGAGGAGGCGCACGGAGGGAAGTGCGGGTTGCGTACCCCGGCGCCATGCCCAACGTGTGCCCCGCGAGCGCTGCTAACAATCGTTCACTCAGCGCCGTTTCCTCCCGCTCGTATCCTGGTCCGGCATTCGTTTCGCGCACGAAAGCCGGTCCACGAGCCGGTGCACGCTCAGGTACAGAGAGGGCGCATGTCGAGCCAGCCGAGCCAGCCGACCCAGCCGACCCAGGGGAGTCAGCCGAGTGAGCCGAGCCAGACGGGACAGTCGAGCCAGTCAAGCCACGCGAGTGAGCTGAGCCAGCCCAGTCAGCCGGGTCAGCCGAGTGGGCCGGGCCAGTCGGGTCGGCCGAGCCGGCCGAGTCCGCAGATTCCGGTCGTCGTCCTCGCGGGTTTCCTGGGCTCGGGCAAGACCACCCTGCTCAACCATCTGCTGCACCACAGCGGAGGCAGCCGTATCGGGGCGATCGTCAACGACTTCGGGGCGATCGAGATCGACGCCATGGCCGTCGCCGGGGCGCTGGGCGACTCCACCGTCGCCCTCGGGAACGGCTGCCTGTGCTGCGCCGTCGACGCCGGTGAGCTCGACGACTACCTGGAGCGGCTCGCCAGGCCCTCGGCCGGGATCGACGTCATCGTCATCGAGGCGAGCGGGCTGGCGGAGCCGCAGGAACTCGTGCGGATGGTGCTGGCCAGCGAGAACCCGCGCGTCGTCTACGGCGGGCTCGTCGAGGTCGTGGACGCCGCCGAGTTCGATGCTACGCGGGCCAGGCACCCCGAGATCGAGCGGCACCTCGCCCTGGCCGACCTCGTCGTCGTCAACAAACTCGACCGAACCGTCGTGGGGCGGCAAGGGCACACCGACGGCTCGAACGGCTCGAACGGCTCGAACGGCGCGAATGGCTCCGACGGCCCCGACGGGTCGAACGGCCCCGACGGCCCGCGCTCCGGGGACGCGCCCGTCACCGACGGTGAGCGCGTGCTCCGGACCGTCCGGGAGCTCGCCGGCCGCGCCGCCGTCGTACCGGCGGCCTTCGGGCGTGTCGACCCCGAGTTCCTCTTCGACTGCAGGCCGTCCGAGGAGCGCATCGGGCAGTTGTCCTTCGACGACCTCCACGTCCACGCGGAAGGAGACCCGGGCGGGGACGGCGGGGACCACGGCGGGCATCTGCACTCCGCCTACGAGTCGTTGTCCTTCACCTCCGGCGTCCCGCTCGCGCCCCGCCGCCTGATGGACTTCCTCGACAGCAGGCCCGAGGGGCTCTACCGCATCAAGGGGTACGTCGACTTCGGCCCGGCCGACCCGCGCAACCGGTACGCCGTGCACGCCGTCGGGCGCTTCCTGCGCTTCTACCCGGAGCCCTGGACGGGGACCGGGGAGCGGCTGACCCAGCTCGTGCTCATCGGGGCCGGCATCGACACCCGCGCGCTCGGCAAGGAACTGGAGGCGTGCAAGGAGGACGCCCCGCACGCCGATGAGCACAGCATGTGGGGCGTCCTCCGCTACGTACAGGAGCAGGATCCGCGGGAGTGACGAGCGGTCACACCGGTCCGGCCACCACCGCCACCGTCTTCGCCAGGGACACGCCCGAGCCGTCGCGGCGCGGGTCCATCTCGGGCAGCTCGGCCGGTGTGCCGTTCTTCTGCGCGGCCCGCGCCGGGGCGGGACCGGCCCAGGCCAGCGACAGGCAGTCCTCGCCCTTCAGGAACCGCTGGCAGCGGACACCGCCCGTGGCGCGGCCCTTGCGCGGGTACTGGTCGAAGGGGGTCAGCTTGGCGGTCGTCTGGACCGAGTCGTCCAGGGTGCCGCGCGAGCCCGCCACCGTGAAGACCACCGCGTCCGCGGCGGGGTCGACCGCCGTGAACGAGATGACCTTGGCGCCCTCGGTGAGCTTGATGCCGGTCATACCGCCCGCGGGGCGGCCCTGCGGGCGGACGTGCGCCGCCTGGTAGCGCAGCAACTGGGCGTCGTCGGTGATGAAGACGAGGTCCTCGTCGCCGGTGCTCAGCTCGACGGCTCCGACGATGCGGTCGCCCTCCTTGAGCGTGATGACCTCCAGCTCGCCCTTGTTCGACGGGTAGTCCGGGACGACGCGCTTGACGACGCCCTGCGCCGTGCCGATCGCGAGGCCCGGCGACGACTCGTCCAGCGTCATCAGGCAGACCACCGTCTCGTCCGCCTCCAGGGAGGGCAGGAACTCCGAGATCGGCGCGCCCCCGGAGAGGTTCGGCGCCGTCGCCGAGTCCGGCAGCTGCGGGAGGTCGATGACGTTCAGGCGGAGCAGGCGGCCGGAGGAGGTGACCGCGCCGATCTCGCCACGGGCCGTCGCCGGCACCGAGGAGACGATCACGTCGTGCTTGGTGCGCTTGCCGTCCGCGTCCTCCGCGAAGGGGTCGCCGTTCGCCGTGCGGGCGAGCAGGCCCGTGGAGGACAGCAGGACCCGGCACGGGTCGTCGGCGACCTGGAGGGGGACGGTGGCCGCCGGGGAACCGGCGGACGCCAGCAGCACCGTGCGCCGGTCGGTGCCGAACTTCTTGGCCACGGAGGCCAGTTCGCCGGAGACCAGCTTGCGCAGCTCCGCGTCCGACTCCAGGATGCCGGTCAGTTCGTCGATCTCGCCGTTCAGCCGGTCGCGCTCGGTCTCCAGCTCGATGCGGTCGAACCGGGTGAGCCGGCGCAGCGGCGTGTCCAGGATGTACTGCGTCTGGATGTCGCTGAGCGAGAAGCGCCCGATCAGACGCTCCTTGGCCTGGGCCGAGTTGTCGCTGGAGCGGATCAGCCGGATGACCTCGTCGATGTCGATCAGGGCGATCAGGAGCCCGTCGACGAGGTGCAGCCGGTCGCGCTTCTTGGTGCGCCGGAACTCGCTGCGCCGGCGTACGACGTCGAAGCGGTGGTCCAGGTAGACCTCGAGCAGTTCCTTGAGGCCCAGGGTGAGGGGCTGGCCGTCGACCAGCGCCACGTTGTTGATGCCGAAGGACTCCTCCATCGGCGTCAGCTTGTAGAGCTGTTCGAGGACGGCCTCCGGCACGAAGCCGTTCTTGATCTCGATGACCAGGCGCAGTCCGTGCGAGCGGTCGGTGAGGTCCTTGACGTCGGCGATGCCCTGCAGCTTCTTCGCGCCGACCAGGTCCTTGATCTTGGCGATGACCTTCTCGGGGCCCACGGTGAAGGGCAGTTCGGTGACGACGAGGCCCTTGCGGCGCGGTGTCACGTTCTCCACGGCGACCGTGGCGCGGATCTTGAAGGTGCCGCGGCCCGTCTCGTACGCGTCCCTGATCCCGGAGAGACCGACGATCCGTCCGCCGGTGGGCAGGTCGGGGCCGGGGACGTACTTCATCAGCGTGTCCAGGTCGGCGCCCGGGTGGCGGATCAGGTGGCGGGCGGCCGCGATGACCTCGCCGAGGTTGTGCGGCGGCATGTTCGTCGCCATGCCGACGGCGATGCCGGAGGCGCCGTTGACCAGAAGGTTCGGGTACGCCGCCGGGAGGACGCCGGGCTCCTGCTCCTGCCCGTCGTAGTTCGGGGCGAAGTCGACGGTGTTCTCGTCGATCGACTCCGTCATCAGGGACGTGGCGTCGGCCATCCGGCACTCGGTGTACCGCATGGCGGCGGGCGGGTCGTCGTTGCCCAGGGAGCCGAAGTTGCCGTGGCCGTCGACCAGGGGGAGCCGCATGGAGAAGGGCTGCGCCAGCCGCACCAGGGCGTCGTAGATCGACGCGTCGCCGTGCGGGTGCAGCTTGCCCATGACCTCGCCGACGACGCGGGCGCACTTCACGTAACCGCGGTCGGGGCGCAGGCCCATCTCGTTCATCTGGTAGACGATGCGGCGGTGCACGGGCTTGAGGCCGTCACGTGCGTCCGGCAGGGCGCGCGAGTAGATGACCGAGTACGCGTACTCGAGGAAGGAGCCCTGCATCTCGTCGACGACGTCGATGTCGAGGATCCGCTCCTCGAAGTCGTCGGGCGGCGGGGTCTTCGTGCTGCGGCGGGCCATCGCTGCTGCGGCTCCTTCACCAACATGAACGGGATCTGACGCGCACCATTGTGGACCGCCGCACTGACAACGCCGACCACGACCCGTCCTTAAGGGCCCCGGGCAGGGCCGTGGACCCGCACCCGCCGGGCGCGCGCACCCCGTCCCCAGCAGCACACCCGCCACCTGCCGTGGCCCCCGGTCCACTCCCTCCGGCCACGCCGTCCGACCCTCCGGACCCCCGCACCCCGACCCGCCGGGACCTTCCCGTCCCGCCCCGGACCGCCCCCTCCGTCCCGGCCGGCGTCCGCTCGGGCGGCCGGCCCCTCCGGTTCGCACAACGGTCCGCCCCGGCGCCACGGAAGTCTCGCTGTGGGCGTACGGGGTGCGGGAACTTCGCCAGGCGTCCGCGCGCTTGCATACAGTGGCAGGACCGGCAGGGATTCTGCAGTTTTCCGCGATCGAAGGGACGTACATGCCCATGGGTCACACGGCCACAGCTGAGGCAGGCTCCGGCGGCCTGACAGCGACCGAGCACCGCCTGGCCAACGGCCTGCGCGTGGTGCTCTCCGAGGACCACCTGACCCCGGTCGCGGCGGTGTGCCTCTGGTACGACGTCGGTTCGCGCCACGAGGTCAAGGGCCGTACCGGCCTCGCCCACCTCTTCGAGCACCTGATGTTCCAGGGCTCCGGCCAGGTGAAGGGCAACGGCCACTTCGAGCTCGTCCAGGGCGCGGGCGGCTCGCTGAACGGCACGACGAGCTTCGAGCGCACCAACTACTTCGAGACCATGCCCGCGCACCAGCTGGAGCTCGCCCTCTGGCTGGAGGCCGACCGCATGGGCTCGCTCCTCGCCGCACTCGACGAGGAGTCCATGGAGAACCAGCGGGACGTCGTCAAGAACGAGCGCAGGCAGCGCTACGACAACGTGCCCTACGGCACCGCGTTCGAGAAGCTGACCGCCCTCGCGTACCCGGAGGGTCACCCGTACCACCACACCCCGATCGGGTCGATGGCGGACCTGGACGCGGCCACCCTGGAGGACGCCCGCGCGTTCTTCCGCACCTACTACGCGCCCAACAACGCGGTGCTGTCGGTCGTCGGGGACATTGACCCGGAGCAGACGCTCGTCTGGGTCGAGAAGTACTTCGGTTCCATCGCCGGGCACGACGGCAAGCCCGCCCCGCGCGACGGCTCCCTGCCGGAGGTCATCGGCGAGCAGCTGCGCGAGGTCGTCGAGGAGGAGGTCCCGGCCCGCGCGCTGATGGCCGCCTACCGCCTCCCCGAGGACGGCACGCGCGCGTGCGACGCGGCCGACGTGGCGCTCACCGTCCTCGGCGGCGGCGAGTCGTCCCGGCTCTACAACCGCCTCGTACGCCGGGACCGTACCGCCGTCGCGGCCGGGTTCGGCCTGCTGCGGCTCGCCGGGGCGCCCTCCCTGGGGTGGCTCGACGTGAAGACGTCCGGCGACGTCGAGGTGCCGGTCATCGAGGCGGCCGTGGACGAGGAGCTCGCCCGGTTCGCCGAGGAGGGCCCCACCGCCGAGGAGATGGAGCGCGCCCAGGCCCAGTTGGAGCGCGAGTGGCTGGACCGGCTCAGCACGGTCGCCGGCCGCGCCGACGAACTGTGCCGCTACGCCGTCCTGTTCGGCGACCCGCAGCTGGCCCTGACCGCCGTGCAGCGGGTGCTCGCCGTCACCCCCGAGGAGGTGCAGGAGGTCGCCAAGGCCCGGCTGCGCCCCGACAACCGCGCGGTGCTCGTCTACGAGCCCGTCGCCGCCGAAGAGGCGCAGGCCGCCGAAGCCACCGACGAGGACGAGGAGTCGGCCAAGTGACCGAGCTCGCGACCATGGAGTTCCACCCGCGTCCCCAGGCGGGCGAGGCCAAGCCGTGGGCGTTCCCGGCGCCCGAGCGCGGCACGCTCGACAACGGCCTGACGCTCCTGCACTGCCACCGCCCCGGCCAGCAGGTCGTCGCCGTCGAGGTGTTCGTCGACGCGCCCCTGGAGGCCGAGCCGGCGGGCCTCGACGGTGTCGCCACGATCATGGCCCGCGCCTTCTCCGAGGGCACCGACAAGCACTCCGCCGAGGACTTCGCCGCCGAGCTGGAGCGCTGCGGCGCCACCCTCGACTCGCACGCCGACCACCCGGGCGTACGCCTGTCCCTCGAAGTCCCGGTCTCCCGGCTGGAGAAGGCGCTCGGGCTGCTCGCCGACGCGCTGCGGGCCCCGGCGTTCGCGGACAGCGAGATCGAGCGGCTGGTGCGCAACCGGCTCGACGAGATCCCGCACGAGGCCGCCAACCCGGCCCGCCGTGCCGCCAAGGAGCTCTCCAAGGAGCTGTTCCCGGCCACCTCGCGCATGTCGCGACCGCGGCAGGGCACCGAGGCGACGGTCCAGAAGATCGACGCGGCGGCCGTCCGCGCCTTCTACGAGAAGCACGTCCGCCCCGCCACCGGCACCGCCGTGATCGTCGGCGACCTCACCGGCGTCGACCTGGACGCGCTGCTCGCGGACACGCTCGGCGCCTGGACGGGCTCGTCGGCCGAGCCGCGCCCGGTGCCGCCGGTGACCGCCGACGACCGGGGCCGGGTGGTCGTCGTCGACCGCCCGGGTGCCGTGCAGACGCAGCTGCTCATCGGCCGCGTCGGAGCCGACCGGCACGACCGGGTGTGGCCCGCCCAGGTGCTCGGCACCTACTGCCTCGGCGGCACGCTCACCTCGCGCCTGGACCGCGTCCTGCGCGAGGAGAAGGGCTACACCTACGGAGTGCGGGCGTTCGGCCAGGTGCTGCGCTCGGCCCCGGACGGCTCGGGCGCCGCGATGCTCGCCATCAGCGGCTCCGTCGACACGCCCAACACGGGTCCCGCCCTGGACGACCTCTGGAAGGTCCTGCGCACGCTCGCCGCGGAGGGTCTGACGGACGCGGAGCGCGATGTGGCCGTGCAGAACCTGGTGGGGGTCGCCCCGCTCAAGTTCGAGACGGCGGCGGCGGTCGCGAGCACGCTCGCGGACCAGGTCGAGCAGCACCTCCCGGACGACTACCAGGCGACCCTCTACCAGCAGCTCGCCGCGACGGGCACGGTGGAGGCCACCGCCGCGGTCGTGAACGCCTTCCCGGTGGACCGGCTGGTGACGGTCCTGGTGGGCGACGCCGCGCAGATCGCGGAGCCCGTCAAGGCGCTCGGCATCGGTGAAGTCACCGTCGTGCGGGCCGAGTAGAGCCCCGCGGAGAGTCGTACCCGCCCGGCAGAGCGGTGCGGAGAACGGGCCCCGGTGACCGAAAGGTCGCCGGGGTCCTCGCGTTTGACCGCCGCCGTCCGGGGTTTCGCGCGCGCTTACCCCGGCTTCGTCCTCAATATGTCCGTATTGCTAGGCGGTTGCCCTTCTGCCCTGTGGCATGCGCTACAAAAACCGCGATCCGTTTGTCGATCGAAAGACGGCCCCCTTAGCGTCGATCCGGCTGTTCGTCAGGCAGTGCGCCGCGTCCGCGGCACCGGACAGTCATCGCCGAGTCCCCGTACGGCGCGAGCCAGGGGAGCCGGGGACCCATCGCAGTCCCTGGGGTGAATCGGGCGTCCTTCCCCGCGGAGGAGGCCCGTAGGAGACCTTCCTGCTCCGAACCCGTCAGCTAACCCGGTAGGCGAGAGGGAAGGAAAGGACCAGCCCCTTCATGGCGTTCACCCGTGCCACCGGGAAGCATCGTCGTCCGAGCCGGATCACGCGGACCACCAAGAGTGCGGCCGGCGTGGCGGCGCTCACCACCACCGGTGTCATCGGAACCCTGGCCGCCCCCGCGTTCGCCGCGGACACCGCCGTCCAGCAGACCGGACTCACCCAGGCCATCACGATCGGCGACACGGTCGCCGAGCAGATCGACGCGCAGGCCGCCGCCCAGCAGCACGCCGCCGAAGAGGCAGCGGCGCTGAAGAAGGCCGAGGAGGCCGCGCGGCAGCGGGCGCTGGCCGAGGTCAAGGAGGAGCGCGCGGCCAAGGCGCGCGCCGCCCGCGCCGCCGAGCGCAAGCGCCTCAACACCTTCGTCTCGCCGATCTCCGGCTCCTACGTCTCCACCGGCTACAAGACCGGCGGCACCCTCTGGTCCTCCGGCAGCCACACCGGCGTCGACTTCCACGCCGCGTCCGGCACCGTGGTCCACGCCGTCGGCGCGGGCACCGTCGTCACGACCGGCTGGGGCGGCGCCTACGGCAACCAGGTCGTCATCAAGATGCACGACGGCACGTACACCATGTACGGCCACCTGTCGTCGATCAGCGTCACCGAGGGGCAGACGGTCACCCCGGGACAGCAGATAGCCCTCTCCGGGTCGACCGGCAACACCACCGGGCCCCACCTCCACTTCGAGGCCCGTACGACGGCCGAGTACGGCTCGGACATCGACCCCGTCTCGTACCTGCGCTCGCACGGCGTCAGCCTCTGACACCGGTACGACTTCAGCAGGCCCCGGCTCGTCGAGCCGGGGCCTTCGTCGTTTCGAACGGCCGTCTGTCCAAAAAATATCCCTGGATTCCGGTCCGCCGTCGGAAATTGACTCCCGCTGCAATAGAGTCACTGAACGGACGTCAATCGACGGCGTTTCGCGAGGATTAAGGCGGAGGTCCGCTCATGCGCATTCCGGCGCACTCGGTATGCACGGCGATCCGTGACGACATCGTCGCGGGTGTCTACGAGCGCGGCGGCCGGCTCACGGAGGAACTGCTCGCCCGCCGCTACGGCGTCTCGCGCGTCCCGGTGCGCGAGGCGCTGCGCACCCTGGAGGCCGAGGGTTTCGTCGTCACGCGGCGGCACGCGGGCGCGTGCGTGGCGGAGCCCACCGAGCAGGAGGCGGCCGACCTCCTGGAGATGCGGATGCTGCTGGAGCCGCTGGGTGCCGCGCGGGCCGCGCAGCGCCGCACCGAGGCCCACCTCAAGGTGCTGCGGGGGCTGGTCAGGCTGGGGCAGGAGCGGGCCAGGAGGGGCCACAGCGAGGATCTGCGGTCCCTGGGGAGCTGGTTCCACGAGACGCTCGCGCAGGCGTCCGGGAGCCCCGCGCTCACGTCGACGCTCGCCCAGCTGCGGCACAAGATCGCCTGGATGTACGCGGTGGACGCCCCGGCCAGCCCCGCGGAGTCCTGGGCGGAGCACGGCGGCATCGTGGACGCCGTCGCCCGCGGGGACAGCGAGCGGGCCCGCGCGATCACCGCGCTGCACACCGAGCGTGCCGGCTCCTCGCACCGCTTCCGCGCGCACGGCCGGGGCGACCTCGCGGACCGTGTGAGGACTTCGCAACATCCCGTAAACACGTCGGGCCTGCGGCATTAACAGAAGCGCCGTATACAAAGAGGGATATGCGGCGGGGAAGTAATTCCGCTGCCTTCTTTTCCGTGCGCCGCCAATTCACGGGGGCGCCTTTTCCGCATGCTCCGGACGTCGGGTTCGGGCCGTGCGCGGAAAAGGCCGGGGGCGGTGTACGGAAAAGGCCCGGACGGGAGTGGGGGACTTCCGGCGGGTGCACGGAAAGCAGCGAAGCCGCGTCGGCCCGGTCCGGGCCGACGCGGCTTCGCCGCACGCGGGTGTCCGCGGGGTCAGACGGTCTCGGGAAGCTCGTCGAGACCCTCGGAGACCAGCTTGGCCAGACGGTCGAGCGCGGCGTCCGCACCCTCGGCGCCGGAGGCGAGGACGATCTCCTCGCCGCCGTGGGCGCCCAGGCCGAGGACCGCGAGCATCGACGCGGCGTTGACGGGGTCGCCGTCCGCCTTGGCGATCGTCACGGGGACGCCGGAGGCCGTGGCCGCCCGGACGAAGATGGAGGCGGGGCGGGCGTGGAGGCCCTCGGCCCAGCCGACGTTGACGCGGCGCTCAGCCATGTGATGCTGCCCTTCGAGTGTTTCAGGGTTGTCTAGACCAGTGTCCCATACGGTGGAGCGTGTCCCGGCGGCCCGCGAACGGGGCCCGGACGGACTCCGCCTCCAGGATGCCCCCGAAGCCGCCGCCGGACCCGCCCCCGGGGGGTGTCGCGCCCTCGGCCTGCCCCGCGACGGTGTCGGACCCGAGCCGTACGCTGGGCCCCATGCAGACGTCGTCGGACCGGCACGAGTACCCCGCCCACTGGGAGGCCGACGTGGTGCTGCGCGACGGCGGCACCGCGCGGATCCGGCCCATCACCGTCGACGACGCCGAACGGCTGGTCAGCTTCTACGAGCAGGTTTCGGACGAGTCGAAGTACTACCGCTTCTTCGCGCCCTACCCGCGCCTGTCCGCCAAGGACGTCCGCCGCTTCACCCACCACGACTTCGTGGACCGCGTCGGACTCGCGGCCACCATCGGCGGCGAGTTCATCGCCACCGTGCGCTACGACCGCATCACCGCCGACGGACTGCCCGCCTCCTCCCACCCCGCGCCCGCCGGCCCCGACGGCGGGGAGGCGCCCCCCGTCTCCGAGGAGGCCGAGGTCGCCTTCCTCGTCCAGGACGCCCACCAGGGGCGCGGCGTCGCCTCGGCCCTCCTGGAACACATCGCGGCGGTGGCCAGGGAGCGCGGCATCCGCAGGTTCGCCGCCGAGGTGCTGCCGGCCAACAGCAAGATGATCAAGGTGTTCACGGACGCCGGGTACCAGCAGAAGCGCAGCTTCGAGGACGGCGTCGTCCGCCTGGAGTTCGGCCTGGAGCCGACGGACCGCTCGCGCGCCGTCCAGTGGGCCCGGGAGCAGCGGGCCGAGGCGCGGTCCGTGCAGCGGCTGCTCGCACCGGGCTCGGTGGCCGTGATCGGAGCGGGCCGCACACCCGGGGGAGTCGGCCGCAGCGTCCTGGACAACCTGCGCGACGCCGGCTTCACCGGCCGCCTGTACGCGGTCAACCGGGCGTTCGAGGAGAAGGAGCTGGAGGGCGTCCCGGCCCACCGCTCCGTCCGGGAGATCGCCGAGCCCGTCGACCTGGCGGTCGTCGCCGTCCCCGCGGAACACGTGCCCGGGATCGTCGCCGAATGCGGCGAGCACGGCGTGCAGGGACTCGTCGTGGTCTCCGCCGGATACGCGGAGAGCGGCCCCGAGGGACGCGAGCGCCAGCGCGAGCTGGTCCGCCAGGCCCGCACGTACGGCATGCGCATCATCGGGCCCAACGCCTTCGGGGTCATCAACACCTCCCCCCGGGTGCGCCTCAACGCCTCACTCGCCCCGGAGATGCCGCGCGCCGGCCGGATCGGCCTGTTCGCCCAGTCGGGGGCCATCGGCATCGCGCTGCTGTCCCGGCTGCACCGGCGCGGCGGCGGCGTCACGGGCGTCACCGGCGTGTCCACGTTCGTCTCGTCCGGCAACCGCGCGGACGTGTCCGGCAACGACGTGCTCCAGTACTGGTACGACGACCCCGACACCGACGTCGCCCTGATGTACCTGGAGTCCATCGGCAACCCCCGCAAGTTCACCCGGCTCGCCCGGCGGACCGCGGCGGCGAAGCCGCTGGTCGTCGTCCAGGGAGCGCGGCACGGCGGGGCGGCCCCGCAGGGCCACGCCGTACGGGCCACCCGGCTCCCGCACGCGACCGTCTCCGCACTGCTGCGGCAGGCCGGCGTCATCCGCGTGGACACGATCACCGAGCTCGTCGACGCGGGCCTGCTGCTGGCCCGCCAGCCCCTCCCGCAGGGCCCCAGGGTCGCGATCCTCGGCAACTCGGAGTCGCTCGGGCTCCTCACCTACGACGCCTGCCTCGCCCAGGGACTGCGCCCGCTGCCCCCGCTGGACCTGACCACGGCGGCCTCGGCGGACGACTTCCACGCCGCGCTGGCCCACGCCCTGGCCGACGACGACTGCGACGCCGTGGTGGTGACCGCCATCCCGGCGGTGGGGGAGACCTCGGCCGCCGACGCGGCGCTGGCCGAGGCGCTGCGCTCCGCCGCCGCGGCGGCCCCCGCCAAACCGGTGCTCGTCGTCCACGTCGAGCTGGGCGGTCTCGCCGAGGCGCTGTCCGCCGCCGCGAGCACCGCCCCCCAGCCGGCCGGCGCCCGGATCTCACCGGCACCCTCCGAACGGACCGCCGGGCCGCCGCGCCCGGCGGAGCGCCCGTCCGGCGACGCCCCCGCCACGAGCCCGGGCCCCCGCCTCATCCCGGCGTACCCCGCCGCCGAGCGGGCCGTCCGCGCCCTCGCCGAGGCGGTGAAGTACGCCCAGTGGCGCCGTGAGGCCGCCGACCCCGGCAAGGTCCCCGAGTGCGAGGACATCGACGAGCGGGGCGCCGCCGCGCTGATCGACGGACTCCTCGCGCACAGCGAAGGGCTCACGCTGGGCCCGGACCAGACGTGCGACCTGCTCGCGCGGTACGGGATCGCCGTCCGCAGAGCCCTGCCCGCGCCCACGCCCGACGACGCCGCCGAGGCCGCCCGCACCCTCGGCTACCCCGTGGCGCTCAAGGCCACCGCCCCGCACCTGCGCCACCGCGCCGACCTGGGAGGCGTCCGGCTCGACCTCGCCGACGAGGAGCAACTGCGGCGGGCGTACGCCGAGTTGACCGAGCTGTTCGGCACGCCGGAGGAGCTGCGGCCGGTCGTCCAGGCCATGGCACCCCGCGGGGTCGACACCGTCGTACGGGCCGTGATCGACCCGGCGGCCGGACCCGTGCTGTCCTTCGGGCTGGCCGGGGCCGCGTCCCAGCTGCTCGGCGACACGGCGCACCGCCTGATCCCGGTCACCGACCGGGAGGCGGCCTCCCTGGTGCGGTCGGTGCGGACGGCGCCGCTCCTGTTCGGCTGGCGCGGCTCCGCGCCCGTCGACACGGCCGCCCTGGAGGAGCTCATGCTGCGCCTCTCGCGGCTGGTCGACGACCACCCCGAGGTCGTCGCGGTCTCCCTGGAGCCGGTCGTCGTCGCGCCGCACGGCCTGAGCGTCCTCGGTGCCACCGTCCGGCTCGCCCGTCCGCCCGCCCGCGACGACCTGGGCCCCCGCACGCTTCCGGTCGTCTGACCCGCCCCGCCGCCGGTGCCGCACGGTCCCGTCCCCGGCCGACACCCGCGAGCGGTGCCTCGCAGCCGGTGCGCCACCGTAGGATGGACGTCATGGCCAAGACCAGTACGACGACCCAGGGGCTGCGAGCGGCGATCGAGCGCAGCGGCTACTACCCGGCTCTCGTGGCCGAGGCGGTGGAAGCCGCCGTCGGCGGCGATGCCGTCAGGTCGTTCCTGGTCCACCAGGAGACGACGTTCGACGCGAACGAGGTCCGCAGGCACGTCACGGTGCTGGTCCTCACCGCCAACCGCTTCATCGTGAGCCACACCGACGAGCAGGCGGCCGACACCACCTCCCCGACGCCGTACGCCACCACGTCGACCGAGTCCGTGAAGCTCAGCCGGATCTCCTCGGTCGTGGTCAGCCGGGTCGTGGCGAACCCCGAGTCGTACGCGCCCGGCACGCTGCCCCGCGAGGTCGTCCTGACCATCGGCTGGGGCGCGGTCTCCCGCATCGACCTGGAGCCGGCGGCCTGCGGCGACCCCAACTGCGAGGCCGACCACGGCTACACCGGCAGCTCCACGGCGGACGACCTGAGCCTGCGCGTCAGCGAGGCCGGGGACGGTCCGGAGACGGTGCGCCAGGCCCTGGCCTTCGCGCAGTCCCTCTCCGAGGCGACCGCGGACGTCACGCGCTGATGGCTCTGCCCGCCTGGGACCACCCGGAACCGCTCGCCCTCGACTCCGCGCCCGTCCCCGAGTACGGCACCGGTTCGCTGGCCGACCTGCTGCCCACGCTCGCCGCGGGCATGGAGGTTCCGGGCGCGACCGTCGCCATACCGGAGCTGACCGCGGCCGACCGCAACTGCGTCTTCCTGATCGACGGTCTCGGCTGGGAGCAGCTGAAGGCGCACCCGGACGAGGCCCCGTTCATGACCTCGCTGCTCGCGTCCTCCCGAGGGGGCACGGGCCGCCCGATCACCGCGGGCTACCCGGCCACCACGGCGACCTCGCTCGCCTCGGTCGGCACGGGCCTGCCGCCCGGCGCGCACGGCCTGCCCGGATACACCGTGCGCAACCCGGACACGGGCGCGCTGATGAACCAGCTGCGCTGGAACCCGTGGACGGAACCGGGCGTCTGGCAGCCCTACCCCACCGTCTTCCAGTTGGCGGACGCGGCCGGCGTGCACACCGCCCAGGTCTCCTCGCCCGGCTTCCAGAACACCCCGCTGACGAAGGTCGCGCTCAGCGGCGGCACCTTCCACGGCCGGCTGACCGGCGAGGAGCGCATGGACTTCGCGGCCGAGCAACTGGCCGCGGGCGACCGCTCCCTGGTCTACACGTACTACGCGGAGGTGGACGGCAAGGGCCACCGCTTCGGCGTCGACTCCGACCCGTGGCGCGGCCAGCTGATGTACGTCGACCGGCTGGTCCAGCGCCTGGCGGAACAGCTGCCGCCGCGCACCGCCCTGTACGTCACCGCCGACCACGGCATGATCGACATCCCCTTCGACGAGCAGCACCGCATCGACTTCGACGAGGACTGGGAGCTGAGCGCCGGCGTCGCCCTGCTGGGCGGCGAGGGCCGCGCCCGCCACGTCTACGCGGTGCCGGGCGCCGCGGCGGACGTGCTGACCTGCTGGCGCGAGGTGCTCGGCGAGCAGTTCTGGGTGGCATCCCGCGACGAGGCCGTCGCGGCGGGCTGGTTCGGACCGCACATCGACGAGCGGGTCTACGGGCGGATCGGCGACGTGGTCGCGGCGGCCCGGGACGACGTCCTGCTCATCGCCTCCGAGCGCGAGCCCAAGGAGTCGGCCATGGTCGGCAACCACGGTTCGATGACCCCCGTCGAACAACTGGTCCCCCTGCTCCAAGTACGCTCCTGAGTCGTCCGCCCGATCCGCAAGCCCCCGAACCCCCGCCGACCTCCCGCCGAAAGGTGCTCGACCCGCCATGCCCGAGCTGGTGTTCTTCTCCGGAACGATGGACTGCGGGAAGTCGACGCTGGCTCTCCAGATCGAGCACAACCGTTCCGCGCGGGGCCTGCAGGGCCTGATCTTCACGCGGGACGACCGCGCCGGTGAGGGCAAGCTCTCCTCCCGGCTGGGGCTGGTCACGGACGCCGTCGAGGTGATGGCGGACCAGGACGTGTACGCGTACGTGGTCGACCACCTCTCGCAGGGCGGCCGCGCGGACTACGTGATCGCGGACGAGGCGCAGTTCCTCGCGCCGGAGCAGATCGACCAGCTGGCGCGCATCGTGGACGACCTCGGCATCGACGTCTTCGCCTTCGGCATCACCACGGACTTCCGCTCCAAGCTCTTCCCCGGCTCCCAGCGCCTGGTGGAGCTGGCCGACCGGGTCGAGGTCCTCCAGGTCGAGGCGCTGTGCTGGTGCGGCGCCCGGGCCACGCACAACGCCCGCACGACGGGCGGCGAGATGGTGGTCGAGGGCGAGCAGGTGGTCGTGGGCGACGTCAACCAGTCCGGCGCCGTCGGCTACGAGGTCCTGTGCCGCCGCCACCACCGGCGCCGTATGACCGCGGCCACCGCCCGCGCCGGCGCCCTGTCCCCGGACGTCCTGCCCATCGCCTCCGCCTGACACCGGCCGCCCGAGGCGGTTCAGGGCGTCGTGTGCAGCACCGAGAACACCGCGCCCTCCAGGTCCGCCACCGTGGCCATCCGGCCGTGCGGTGAGTCGTGCGGCTCCTTCAGGACCCGGCCGCCCAGCTCGACGACGCGGGCGGCGGCGGCCTCGGTGTCGGCGACCTCGAAGTACGTCAGCCAGTGCGCGCCCCGGTCGCGGGGCAGCGCGCGGCCCACGCCGTGGATGCCCGCCACCGGGCGCCCGTCGAGGAGGAGCGTGACGAGGTCGAGGTCGACGTCGGCGGAGCCCGCCGGCTCCCGTTCGAAGCCGAAGACGCCCTGGTAGAACTTGGCGACGCTCGCGCTGTCGCGGGTCAGCAGCTCGTTCCACGCGGGCGTGCCCGGCACACCGGTGATGCCGGTGCCGAGGTGGGCCGCCGCCTGCCAGACGCCGAAGACGGCGCCCGACGGATCGGACGCGATGGCGAGCCGGCCGGCGTCGGCCGCGTCCAGCGGGCCGACCCCGACGGTGCCGCCGGAGTGCCGCACGGTCTCGGCCGTCAGATCCACGTCGTCCGAGGCGAAGTAGGGCGTCCAGGCGACGGGCAGGTGCTGGTCGGGGGGCAGTTGACCGATCCCGGCGACCTCGTGGCCGTCGAGGAGCGCCCGCACGTAGGGGCCGAGCTGCCGGGGGCCCGGCTGGAACTCCCAGCCGAACAGCGCCGCGTAGAAGTCCTGGGTCGCGGCCGTCCCGTGCGCCATCAGGCTCACCCAGCAGGGCGTGCCGGGCGTGCGGCGGGCGTGCGTGGTGCCGTTCAGGCCGGCCGACCCCCATGCCTCGGTCATCGTCACTCTCTTCTCGGCCCCTCGCGGTGGCCGGTCGACTTCCGCCTGTGCATGCGCGTACGCCAGTCGGGTGCTTGCACGCCCCGTGCCGATGTTGGCACCACCGGTCGCACCGTGCGCTCCGGCCGCGCCGCCGGGTGCCGTACTCCCGCAAGAGGATGCCCGATATGAGAGCACTCATCCGTATCCGCGACATTGTCGGCCGGTGACCGTCAGCTGTACAGCATGTGCCCGATCCCATACGCCACGTGATCGGGGCTGTCCGGCGGAGCAGAGTAGCCGGACCTGGACGACGCGGCCACCCCGTGCGCGAGGATGGTGGCCATGAACGTCATCATCTCCGCCGCCGAACTCGCCGACGCGCTGGCCGGGCCGAACCCGCCGGTCCTCCTCGACGTCCGCTACCAGCTGGGCAGCCCGAGCCTGCGGCCCGAGTACGAGAAGGCCCATCTGCCGGGCGCCGTCTTCGTCGATCTGGAGTCGGAGCTGGCTGGTCCGGCGGGTGCCGGGGGCCGCCATCCGCTGCCGGACACCGAGGTGTTCGCCGCCGCGATGCGGGCCGCGGGGGTCTCCGCGCACCGCGACGTCGTGGTGTACGACGGGGGCCTCGGCTGGGCTTCCGCACGTGCGTGGTGGCTGTTGCGCTGGACGGGGCATCCGGCGGTGCGTGTGCTTGACGGCGGACTGGCCGCCTGGGACGGGCCGTTGACGTCCGAGGTGCCGGACCCGGCCCCGGGGGACTTCGAGCCCGCGCCGGGAGGGCTTCCGTTGCTGGACGCGGACGGTGCCGCGGCGCTCGCCCGTACCGGACTGCTCCTCGACGCGCGGGCGGGTGAGCGCTACCGCGGGGAGGTCGAGCCGATCGACCCGGTCGCGGGTCACATCCCCGGCGCGGTCTCGGCGCCGACGTCCGAGAATCTGGCCGAAAGCGGACGCTTCCTGCCCGCCGGGGAACTCGCCGCGCGCTTCCGCGCGCTCGGCGTGACGGAGGGGACGGAGGTCGGCGTGTACTGCGGCTCCGGCGTCTCGGCGGCGCAGCAGGTCCTCGCGCTCGCGATCGCGGGCATTCCGGCGGCCCTGTACGTCGGTTCGTGGTCGGAGTGGTCCCGGGACGCCGCCCGTCCCGTGGCCCTCGGCCCGGACCCCCAGTAGCCGACGACGGGACACGGGAAACGGAAGAGGGGGAGCGCACCCGGCCGGGTG